>VBHS01000163.1 GCA_005881295.1 Chloroflexota bacterium | reverse complement strand
CAGAGTTTATGACCTCTTCTCTTGTTTACTCGTCGATTTGTCCGTCGCTCAAGCGGCAATGAGGCCATTAGGATTAAGTACGAATTTTTTGGCTGTTCCTTTGTCAAAGTCCTTTCAACCGTTTCGCAGCCGAAGACGCTCTCCCTCAATCAGCATACCCGTTTTTACGACCCAGCCAACGCTTTTCTTTATGCCTTGCATGTACGCTATGCAAAGATTTACACTCTGCTGCTGTCATTGCTCCAACGGAGCAATGACAATAAGTCTTTACAAGGAGTCTCTTTATGCAATGGGTCGTTGCTACTGCCTCGTTTTTCGCTTCCGCCGTTGAGTTTGTGGAGGCGTTTACCATCGTCCTGGTCGTCGGCGTCACGGTCAACTGGCGAAGCTCGCTGCTGGGTGCATTAGCCGCCGCGGCAACACTTGCCCTGCTGGTGGCGACGCTGGGGACCGCGCTTGTCCAGTGGGTTCCTATCGATGCGCTTCGCCTGGTCATCGGCATTCTCTTGCTTCTCTTTGGATTGAAGTGGTTGAAGAATGCCATCCTGCGCTATTCCGGTTTGAAAGCACGTCACGATGAAGAGGCCATTTACGAGGAAACCCAGGCGGCGCTCCGCGCTCGCGGAAAGGTCGATACCTCGTCATCTCGTTTTGACCTCTTCGGGTTTCTGCTGTCGTACAAGTCGGTCCTGCTCGAAGGACTCGAAGTGGCGTTCATTGTGATTACCTTTGGGGTGAGCGCTGCAACGAGCACAGTCTCTCGCTCCAGCGGTATTGCTTCTGCAGCCCTGGGTGCGCTCCTCGCAGGTCTCCTGGTCATCCTGGTGGGTGCGATCGTGCGCGTGCCGCTGGCAAAAGTGCCGGAAAACACGCTGAAGTTCATCGTCGGGATCATGTTGACAACCTTTGGCACCTTCTGGACGGGTGAGGGATTTGGCGTGAACTGGCCGCTGGCGGATGTCTTTCTCCTCATCCTCGCCGCCATCTACCTGGGCGCGGCTTTCTTGCTCATCACCTGGCTCAAAAGGGTGAAAGCGCGGGCGATAGACAATCAACCAGTTCCGACCACGCAAACACAGGAGGTGAAACCGTGAAGATCATCAAAGCCATCTACAATTTCATCGTCGGGGATATGGTCATCCTGGTGGGCGTAACGCTTGCGGTGATTATCCTGGCGCTCATCAACAACGTGAGTGCCCTGGCCCCTCTCAAGGGCTTTTCCGGTCCGTTCCTTGTTATAGCTGTTCTCAGTAGTCTTGTTGCCACACTGAGCCGGGAGGCGTTTTCCTCCCGAAGTTAGTTGAGAGTTGTTCAAAGCCTTTTGCTACCTCATCTTCAATCGTATACAATATAATTGAGAGGATTGGAGGGGCGCAGCGGGGTGAAGGATGTAAGCACACTCCATAGAAAGAGGAATATACCATGTTTGAAGCAACGTTTAAAATCACTGCCCTGCTCGAAAGTAACGGGCAAGGACAGCGTGTCTTTCAAGTATTGAAGCACGAAGCCCCGGTAGATGATGAGGGACTCTTATCGCTTGTGGCGATGATCTACCAGCAGGATGTGTCCCACACGTTGCGGGCGGGCGATGAGCTGAAGGTCACAGTTCGCCTCGATTTTCCCTCCAGAGAGATCGAAAGGACGCTGCATTTCCGCGAAGATGGACGCTTTGAGGGAGAAGGCGTAGCGGAGCCGACCACAGACCTGCTCCCGCTCATTGCATCGCAGTCTGAGCGCTTTCGCCAATACGTGCAACCAGGCGATGTCATCACCTTCTCGTTCCAGGTGCAGCGTCACTAATCTCATAGCGAGGCGAGACAAAGGTACTTCGAAAACGTCTGAGCTTTTTGACGCTTCCAACAACGCTTTCTGTTACGCTTTGCGAAGAGTATGAAGTCATGGTTACGTATGGCTCTATTGGCCTCATACATATTGTGCTCGTCGTCCGCTCTCTTGGGAGGCGGTGGAGGAGCAGCTGCTTGGGTTGCTCAGCCAGTTGCGTCCGTGGGAGCAGGAGGCTGTTGGCTATGGGCCGACCAACCTCATCAGCCTCTTGCGAGAGCTTCGCGGGCATCTGCGCCGTCTCGATCTCTCCCGGCTGGCCATCCGGGGAGCGTATTTGCAGGGTGTCGAGATGCAGGATGCAACGCTTTCGGAGGCCACCCTTCGCGACGCCGTCTTTACCGAGGCCTTTAATGCTATCTGGGCGGTGGCCATCAGCGCCCGGGGAACGTTTTGGGCGGCGGGCAGCTCGCGGGGAGAAGTGCGCGTGTGGCGCGAGGAGGGCCACACCTTGCATCTGGCCTGGCAGGCGCATGCCGACACCGTGGAGAGAGCCCTGGCCTTCAGCCCGGACGAACGGCTATTGGCCACGGGAAGCTGGGATGGGACGATCAAACTGTGGGACTTGGAGCGTGGCGCATTGCTTTGGACAGGATGGCATACTGACGTCGTCAAAAATCTGGCCTTTGCCCCCGATGGCCAGATACTCGCCAGTTGCGGGGAAGATGCGACCATCCGGCTCTGGGATGCGCAATCCGGCACAAACGTAGAAACGATAGCTGCCCAGGGTGCTGTCTTTTCTGTGGCCTGGAGCTCCGACGGCACACAACTGGCCAGTGGCTACTTTGATGGACGTATTCAGATATGGGAACTACAGGCAACACAGCCAGCCACCTGCGTGCAGACGCTCAGCGGACATACGCACTGGGTGTTGGGGCTGGCCTTTGCGCCTGATGGCACCCAGCTGGCCAGCGCGAGTTGGGATCGGACCGTCAGACTCTGGGACATAGCCAGCGGACGCTGTCTCCACACGCTTGATGGGCATACAGATCGGTTACATACGGTGGCTTGGAGCCCGGATGGGCGCACGGTGGCCAGCGGTGGCTTTGACCACACGATTTGGCTCTGGGATGCGGAGCAGGGCAGCTATCGAGCGGGGCTGCAGGGGCATACCGCTCCTGTGTATAGCATCGCTTTCACGCCCGACAGCAGCCGCTTGCTCAGTGGCAGTGAAGATAGGACCCTGCGAGTGTGGGACATCGAGAGCGGACAATGCGTGCGTATCATCCAGGGCTACGCGGTCGCTCTCTACGATGTGGCGTGGAGTCCGGATGGGAAACGACTGGCCAGTGTAGGAACCGATATGCTGGTGACGCTCTGGGATGTGGCCGCAGAGACGTTGCCCAGGACGTTGCATGGACATCGCTGGACCGTGCATGGGGTCGAATGGAGTCCGGATGGGCTGCTCCTGGCTAGCGCTGGGTGGGACAATACTCTTCGGCTCTGGGATCCGGCCACGGGAGCTTGTACGCAGATCCTTCAGGATCCCGACTACTCCGATACCGTCTTCTATAGCGTGGCGTGGGGATGACAGGACCATCCGCCTGTGGCTCGCCACAGATGGGACGATGCTTCAGACGCTCCAGGAGCACAGTGCAAAGGTCGCAACTGTGGCCTGGAGTCCCGACGGCACCTGGCTCGCCAGTGGGGGTGGAGGTAGAAGTGCCGGGGAACTGTTTCTCTGGAATACAAGCAACGGGGAGCGCGTGCGCACCTTTGAGGGGCAGCCCCATGCTGTCTCTGCCGTCGTATGGAATACGCTCGGAGACCAGTTGGTGAGTGGAGATAGTGATGGCAACCTGCGCTGGTGGGAGGCACAAAGTGGGAAATGCCTGGCGATGCGTCAGGGGCATCAAGGAGCTGTCCACGCGCTCAAGATCAGCCCCGATGGTCAGATGCTCGCCAGTTGTAGTGAGGATGGTACTATCAAGGTGTGGAACCTGCAGAGCACCGAGCTGGTGCGGACGCTGCACCGCGACCGACCCTACGAACGACTCAATATCACCGGGACGCAAGGACTCACTCCAGCCCAGAAAGCTACGCTGTTTGCGCTGGGGGCTTTCGAGGAGGATGGGCGTCATTGAGTGATGATGAAAGCCAGAGAGAGCGAGAAGAGCAGTGTGAGTAGTGTTTCAGGTCGTCGTGCTGATCTTTGGCGGAGTGTTAGTCTCCCTGGACCGCATGCCTGGCTGCGTGGCGACGATCGCGCGGTTACTCCCACTCACGCCGAGGGTCGAGGTGCTGCGCAAGCTGCTGCTCGACATCCACCTCGGAATTTCCCTCCCTTCCTCTTGACTCTATAGTATGGTACAGAGTGTATACTTTTCCCGAAAGGAGTAATACAGATGGAGATTCTCTCAATTGGACAGGTGGCACGCAGAGCCGGAGTCGGCGTGGAAACAGTTCGGTTCTATGAGCGCGAGGGCCTGCTGGAGGAACCGCCTCGCCGCGCCTCGGGTTATCGCCAGTACTCCGAGCAGGTGGTCACGCGTCTCCGCTTTATTAAACGTGCACAACAGCTTGGCTTCTCGCTCAAAGAGATTACGGAGCTACTGCAATTGCGCGTGGACGCCCAGACGTCCTGTGACGAGGTCAAGCAGCGCACGGAGGCGAAACTCGCGGAGGTGGAGCGGAAACTGGTCGAGTTACAACGCATGCGGCACGCCCTGCTCCAGGTACACTCACTCTGTACAGGACAAGGACCGACCGGTCGTTGTCCCATGCTGGAGGCA
>VBHS01000162.1 GCA_005881295.1 Chloroflexota bacterium | reverse complement strand
TTCATTTGCTCAAGGTCCGTTTGCGCTTGAGTCGCAGCAGTTTGAGCCGCTTGCTGCTGCTCCATCTGCTGCTGCTTGTTCATGGCAGCCTGATCCATGGAGCCACTGACCCCTTTGGATACTGCGGTCGCTGTCCCTACGACCGCAGCCGTCCTGAGTAAACTTGGGCCACGTCGTCTTCTCATCATCTGTAATACCTCCTGCTCGTTCAAGAGCGCTATGAACGCGACAACCTGCCTACGCCTGTACTTCAGCGGCCAGCGCCTGCTCAATCACCCCATGCGGGATGCGATCGATCAACACCACCTTGCCCTGTGCGTCTACAATGGCGTCGCGCAGGCGCGTTGCCCACGTATTCTCGAACAGCATCACTCCCGCCGACGAGTTGTTATTCAGCGTGGCCGCCAGTTGCTGGATGTCGTCGCTAGATACTAAACCGTCGACTTCCGAGACGATGGGGTTGAATGCGGCGAAGCTGGCGTCGTCGAGGTCATTGATTTCTCTCATCGTGACATTGCCATCCTGATCCTTCTTGATAAAGAGGATGTCGATGACGCGGATGGTGCCGTTCTCCACCAATTCCTTGATAGCTGGCACTATATCCCCCTTCACCTCGTTTCCTGAGAATTGAACAACAAGTATTTCAACTGGCCCTAATGGCATGATTTCCCTCCTGATCTGGCTTTGACTACCTGATGGCTACGTAACATACGTTCTTTATGTTCGTGCCTCACATTTTTTTCAACAGAACTTCTGTGCGGGTGACGGTCTATGTTTTTGCATCATGCCTCAATGAATCTCAAGAGAGAGCTGTTTAGCCTCCCTGGTTCACTACCCGGTTGAGTGCCTGATCCACGCTGGCACAGGCTTCGATCAACGAGAGATGGGTAAACGCCTGGGGGAAGTTTCCCAGCGCCTCCCCGCCCGGGCCGATCTCCTCGGCGTACAACCCTACGTGATTCGCATACGTCAGCATCTGTTCCAGGGCCAGTTCTGCCTCCTCGACTCGCCCGGCCCGGGCCAACGCTTCAACCAGCCAGAAACTGCAGATGCTAAAGGTTCCCTCCTCACCTGCCAGGCCATCGCTGGCTGCCAGTTCAACGTTATAGCGATACACGTGCGGTGGGCGCGTCAGCTCTCTCTGAATCCGGTCGATCGTGGAGAGCATGCGGGGATCAGCTGCACCGGTGAACTTCGTCAGGGAAATCAACAAGGCACTGGCATCGATTGCGTCGCCGCCATAATATTGCACAAAGCTTTGCTTCTCCTCGCTCCAGCCTTTGTCCATAATCTCGTTGTAGATCTCTGCACGGATGTTTGTCCACGCATCTTCCGGCGCCGGGAAGCCTCGATCGCGAGCAATGCGCAGGGCCCGGTCGAAAGCCACCCAGCTCATCACGCGGGAGTGGACAAAATGCTGGTCTCCGCCGCGCACCTCCCAGATTCCCTCATCTGTGCTCTGCCAGTTTTTACTGAGCCAGTCGAGCTGTTGGCGCACGTGAACCCAGCCGGTGTGCGACATATCTTTATAGTGATTGTAGATGGAGAGCGCATCCATCACCTCTCCATAGACATCCAGTTGTTGTTGGGTATAGGCCCCGTTGCCGATACGCACGGGTTGCGACTGCCGGTAGCCTTCCAGGTGATCAAGAGTGTGCTCCGTCATATCGTGTCCACCATGGATGGTGTACATGGGCTGGAGTGACCCACCTGCCTCTAATTCCACAACGCGGGCCATAAGCCAGGCCATGAAAGCCTCGGCTTCCTGGGAGAAGCCCAGCAAGAGCAAGCTGTTGAGCGTGAAGGCGGAATCCCGCAGCCAGGTAAAGCGATAATCCCAGTTGCGAACTCCGCCAATACCTTCCGGCAGGCTGGTGGTAGGAGCCGCCACAATGGCTCCCGTGGGCGCATAGGTCAACAACTTGAGGGCAAGCGCCGAACGCTGGACCATCTCGCGCCAGCGGCCCTGATAGCGACACTGCGAAAGCCAGTTGTGCCAGTAGCGCTCCGTGGCGAGAAAGCTGTCCTCATACTCTGCCTGCGTGGGTTGATGTGGCATAATCCCACGATCGCTCGAACTTTCTAAGAAGAAGTACGCCCACTGTCCCTCGTGCAGGGTAAACATTGCATGGACGCCTCCCCGGCCATCTTCCTCCAGGGGGACCGAGGATGAGAGCGCGAGCGTCAGATTGCCGCTCTCAAAGACAACGCCATCGTGCGAGAGGTGAACCGCATGCGCCTCTCGTGCATAGTTAAAGGCAGGCTGGCAGGTCATTTCAAAGGAGAACGAGCCGCGTGCAACATGCACTGCGCGTACCAGGTGGTGCTGGTTGAGAGCGGTTCCTGTGTGCTTGATCGGCATGAAATCGGTGATCTCACTGACCCCTGCATGACTCAGAAAACGCGTGATGAGGATATTGGTGGACGGAAGATACATCTGCTTCAGATCTATGCCCGCGTTCTCGAGGGGAGCAATGCGGAAGAAGCCGCCCTTTGCACTATCGAGAATGGCTCCAAAGACGCTGGGAGAGTCAAAATTCGGGATGCAGCACCAATCGATAGACCCATTCTTCCCAACCAATGCAACGGTATACAGATCACCAATGAGCCCGTAGTCCTCGATGGGCAAGTAGGCCTTCGAATTCGAAATGGGGGACGCACTCTGGGTGTGTTCATACAGCATTGCTCATCTCCTTTCGCTCGTTTAGAAGCATTTAAGCCAAAAGTGGGCGTTTAACTCGCAGCGCCTAAGGCGCTCCTCGAAGTGCCAAAGGCGTTCCTCACGCCGGGCAGCATGACATAAAGCAGGATGATGCCATTGACCAGGAAGGACACGCTGACATCCTGCCAGGTGGATGCACCAAGCATGGCGATGAAGTCGAGGGTGAGTTCGAAGAGGGTGACGATAACCAGGAAGAGCCAGGCTGCTGGGTCAACCCGCCAGAGCATCTGCACCAGCCAGATGTACACCCAGACCATCAACCCCCACATCAGGGCATAAAAGAAGTTGAACGTTCTGAAGGCAACGGGGCCAACAAAGAAGGGAAGGATCCCTAAGAACTGGAGCGCATTGATGGCCGCCAGGACAGCAGCGACACCAGCCAGGATAGCAAGAACGGGCAAGGTCCTCTGGCTGGCCATCATCTGGCTCATGCCGCCCTGGGTTGTGCTCGGCCCCCTGCTGTACCTGCTCTTCGGGCAGCGCCGCCGCCGCGTTACGTTCGGCCAGCCTTATTATCAACAGCAGCCCTCTTACCAGCAGCAGCAACAACAGCCCTCTTACCAGCAGCAACAGCAGCGTCCGTACGGGCACTAGAAAAAATATGGAACAGAATGCCTTGCGAAGACATTCTGTTCCATATTTTTTCTAGTGCCCGTACGGACGCTGCTGTTGCTGCTGGTAAGAGGGCTGCTGTTGATAATAAGGCTGGCCGAACGCAACGCGGCGGCGGCGCTGCCCGAAGAGCAGGTACAGCAGGGGGCCGAGCACAACCCAGGGCGGCATGAGCCAGATGATGGCCAGCCAGAGGACCTTGCCCGTCATAGAGTGATCATCTTCCAGGACCATGAGCGTGGCAAGGATATGCCCGAGGACAGGTACGAAAACAATCACTAAAAACAGAACTGTATTGAAAAAACAACCTCGATTGCCTGACATGTTATAGCTCCTACTCTATTTTTAACCAGATGCCGACAGTGCATAGTTACAGACAAAATCTTTACTCATTTCGTATTCAGTACCTTAATGGTGCTCTAGTGATGTTACGGACGGACCCGCTTCTGGTTGCAAAAGAGGGCGATCTTTTCATGCAGGTCCGCCGCGCTCGATTACTTGACAAAGCAGAAGTATTCGTTATACTTATTTATGAGGTAAACAAAAAAACGATAGTAATTTTTCGCAAACATGCAGTTTGCTTGCGTCTGTCCCTTGTAGTATCTTCAGCTTTCATTGTCTTATGCTCAGTCCTGCAACCAAAGAAGGGGCGCGACTCCCTGATTGCGGCAGTTCTGGCGTACTTTTGTCGCGGATTGCCGAAAAAAGACTCCACCATCGGCTGGTACCAGAGACAAACGACGCACTGCCGCGACATGCTACAAATGCGTCTCTAACAAGCAACCAGCGAGGTTTCTGCCTCTTCCCGGTTTTTTC
>VBHS01000294.1 GCA_005881295.1 Chloroflexota bacterium | reverse complement strand
CGAAATAACCTCCATAAATCGCAATTACCAGCTGCAAAGACGAGATGCCAACGAGCGTAAGCCAGGATTGACGATTTTTCGCTGTTGTTCTTCTATGTAGCCGTGTAGTGATGGGGCCACTCAATGCAAAAAGCACTGTTGCTAGCAATAGAAGATAGGGCAAGAGTTTCACGAAGGTTGTTTGTGATGTTCTTACCAGAAGTTCTGCGCCAAGTATACCTCCAATCAGGCTTGTAATGCTGAGTAGGATGGTAACTAAACGCCGCTGCTTGGCAAATTCCTTGCGATAGGCCCATACGCTAGCGATAGAGCCTGGCCAGAGGGCAACTGTGCTGCTCGCGTTGGCATTGATAGGGAGGACACCAGTGAATATCAGTGCGGGCAGCGTAATAAAAGTTCCTCCTCCAGCAACCGAATTGAGCGTACCGCCAAGTATTGCTGCAACAAAGAGGATGCTTGCTTGTAAAAATGTCATGAGAGAACAAAAACTCCTTATATTCTTAGGCGGAAAATAGGGTATTGACAACCCCTTACACTTGTAGTAATATACATCGTGTCAAGCGAACCGCCTGTATGTGCAGGTGAACCGGTGATTATAGCGAAGAGGGTCCACCCGTTCCCATCCCGAACACGGTAGTTAAGCTCTTCAGCTCCGACGATACTGTAGGGGCAGCCCTATGGGAAAATAGGACATCGCCGTTTCACCCGCGCACATAGGCGGTTTTCTTATGCCATCAACTTGACCACTGTATCTCTGCTTGCCTTTTACTCACCCATATGATACACTTTAAATGGAAAAATAGATCTTAATCAATTTGGCTTTAACTTCTGTAGTGAAGACAGAAGTGGAGATATATAAAAACAGAAAAATATAGAGTAGAGTATGGGATGTGTCTCATGCCCAGGATGGCTACGTACCTTGATGTAGCTAGGAGGTTGTTTATACCTTGACAACAGAAAAAATTCGGCTTGTTCCTCTAGGAGGGCTAGGGGAAGTCGGAAAGAATATGATGGTCGTCGAATATGGTAACGACATCATCATTATTGATGCTGGGGTTATGTTCCCCGATGATGAAATGTTTGGAGTGGACCTGGTTATCCCCGATACGAGTTACCTCAACGACAAGAAAGACCGTATACGCGGTATCCTCATTACCCACGGCCATGAAGACCATGTCGGAGCTATTCCCTACGTCTTACCCATGCTTGATTTCCCACCCGTTTTTGCAACTCGTCTCACACAAGGTTTGATAAATGTAAAGCTAAAAGAACGTAAGCTCCTTGAAAAAGCCACTGTTAATGTGATTACTCCTGGTGACCAGGTGGAGTTAGGGGAGTGCCTTGTTGAATTTTTCCGCGTAAATCACAGTATTCCCGACGCGGTGGGAGTCGTCCTTCATACCCCATTGGGTACAGTTGTACATACGGGTGATTACAAGTTTGATCACACTCCAGTCGATGGTAAACCTGCCGACCTGGGCACTCTCGGTCGTATCGGCAACGAAGGCGTATTGCTCATGATGGGGGATAGCACGCGCGTTGAGTCTCCAGGATATACACCATCTGAACGTGTTATCAATGACTCGCTTGATAAAATTTTTGCTAATGCTCCAGGCCGTATCCTCATCGCTACCTTTGCATCACTGATTTCACGCGTGCAACAGGTTGTAGATACCGCTGTTCGCTACGAGCGCCAGGTTGCGCTGGTGGGACGTAGCATGGTCAACAACGTCCAGATGGCCATGGAGCTTGGTTACCTGAACATACCCAAAAGTACGCTCATTCGTGCAGAGGATATTAACAAGTTTCCCCCGGAGAGGGTGGTCATTATCTGTACTGGTAGCCAGGGAGAACCCACTTCAGCATTGACACGCATTGCCAATCAAGATCATCGTCTGGTGCATATTCAGCCCGGCGATACCGTTATTCTCTCAGCGACTCCAGTGCCGGGCAACGAAAAAATGGTCAATCGTACGATAAACAACCTGTTCCGCCAGGGTGCGGAAGTCTTCTACCAGGCCATCTCAACCGTACATGTTTCGGGTCATGGTGCCCAGGAAGAGTTAAAGCTCATGTTGGCTTTGCTCCGACCGCAGTTTTTCATGCCAGTGCACGGAGAATATCGCCAGCTTGTGCTTCATGCTAAGTTGGCACATTCGATCGATATACCTGCGGACCATATCGTCGTAGCTGAAGATGGCGATATGATCGAAGTTACTGCTGATTCTATCCAGGTAAAAGATCACGCTGTCTGCGGCAATGTTTTTGTTGATGGCCTTGGAGTGGGTGATGTGGGACAGATTGTCTTACGCGATCGACAAGTCCTGGCGCAGGATGGCATCTTGATGACGGTGCTCACAGTTGACAAAGAGACAGGTCAACCTATAGCTGGCCCTGATATCGTCTCGCGTGGATTTGTCTATATGCGCGATTCCGAAGAATTGCTGGAGAGTGCGCGTGAGCGAGTCCTGGAATCCTTCATCGGCTTGAATGGCCATGCTTCAGACTGGTCATTTGTCAAAGACAAGATCAAGCATACGCTCAGCGAGTTTCTCTATGAGAAGACGCATCGCCGCCCTATGATCCTGCCCATTGTGATGGAAGTCTAATACGCCCGCCATCTATGGAGAAGAGAACCTCCCACTATTAGGAGGCTCTTTTCTCCATAGATGGCGTTTACATATACAACCTATTGCTTCTCTGGAACATATGCGCTATGATACTGGTGTTTCTGAAATCTCTAGAAAAGGAGGGAACCAGCATGGCAGGCAGTGATCAGAGCAAGAAATCCAGTAGACAGAATGATCGCCTGGGGCCAAGTATAGCGCAAGGCTCTTCTTCGCGAGTGAGTAATGTCGTTGGAAGCATGGGCTCCCAAAGCACTCGTGGTGGGCAGAGCGCCAACAAGCAAGGATCTCTCCCTCAGCAACAATCATCCCAAAGGCGACGTGGCAATAAACAGGGAACGAGAAGAAAATCGTCACCGGGTGCTAATCGACCTGCCAATATCTCTACTCCCCCTTCCAGTGGTACTGCAGACTCGCGAGTTATCGCTAAAGTGCGTGATGCTTGGAGCACTATGCAGCCACATCACCAGCAGCGATTTCTGGGGATAGTATTACTCTTACTTGCGCTCTTCCTCTTCGCGGCTCTCACTGCGTTTCACACTGTCCCGCTCTTCTCAACATTTTACGGGGCCTTTACTGCTCTGTTTGGTTGGTCGGCCTATCTTCTCTCGATCGGCCTTATCGCTTTTGCCATAGCTCACTTGATTGAAGGTATACGGAATAAAAAAATCATCCGTTGGACCACGGTGATCGGACTGGTGTTGCTCTGGCTGCTTCTCCTCGCTGAAAGCCGTTTACTTTTGGGCTCTAACACAGGCGGTTTTCTCGCTGCATTACTCGTTCGTCCACTATTGGGCTGGCCTCCTGTGGCTGGGCATGTCTTGCTCATAGGCCTTTTCGGTATCGTCACCATCATAACTTTTCAGATCACCCTGGGTCATATGCTATATGTTGTTCGTGCCTTTAGCAATGTAACAACTTCTGGGCGAAAGAAGGCCCCTTCTAACAATGCAGCTGGACCTTCACCATTCTTAGGCCAGCGTCCCCGCTTCAGTCGCTATAGTAGTGGAGTTGCATCGTCTCCACCTTCAAATGGACAAGGAACTCCAGTGTCTCCTGACGATATAGAGGAGGACGATGATGACGAGGATATTATTGACTTTGAAGCGGACTTTGACCAGGAGGATGACCCTCTAAATGATATCAACATCCACAAACAACATATCAGCCGGATTCCGCGTGGTTCGCGCCTTGCATCTCAGATCGACCTCGCAGAGCATAACAACGCTATCCACGGGGCGAATCAGCAGCCATTGCCTTTTAACCAGGTAGATAAGGCAGCTGGTAAGAAAGTTGAGAAAAAATTTCCAACGATGGAACCCCTCGCCCCTAATCCTTTACAGAAAAAACAATCCGGGGCTAACAGCCAGGGAGCTGATGCTGCGAATGAGTCACCGTGGAAAGTTCCCGATACGACTCTACTCAATAACCCTGTAGAGGTCAAAATGCAGATGTTGGGCGATGATACAGCCACGCTGGCAAAGACTATCCAGGATACTCTGCGCAGTTTCCGTGTAGAGGCTGAGGTGAAGCAGGAGGATATCAGTATCGGGCCAACAGTGATTCGCTTTGGTATTCGTCCGACTGGCAAACCCGAGATGAAGCCGGATGCTCAGGGCAAGCTCATTCCTGTCAGAGATGCTGGCGGTAATATCGTCTATGAGTCTCGCACACGCGTGAGCCGTGTCATGGCGCTCCAGAATGACCTGGCGTTGGTACTCGAGGCCAAAACGATCCGTATGGAGGCGCCCGTTCCTGGACGTCCATATATTGGGGTAGAGATTCCCAATAAGAATAGCCGCCTCGTTACGTTGCGCGAAGTCCTGGAAAGTAAAGAGTACCAAGCGGCAAGGGCAAAATCCAAACTGGCGATTGCTTTAGGGAAAGATGTCGCTGGTGCTGTGCGCGTTGGTGATCTTACCAGAATGCCCCATCTGCTGATAGCTGGTGCTACAGGAGCTGGAAAGTCGGTGTGTATTAACACCATCATTGCTAGCATTCTGACCCAGGCTAGTCCAGAGGATGTACGTCTGTTGCTGGTCGACCCGAAGATGGTCGAACTGAATATGTACAGTGGTATTCCTCATTTACTATTTCCTGTGGTGACTGAGGTCGAGAGAGTCGTACCACTGCTCAGAAATGCCATCTCCGAAATGGAGAAGCGCTATCGCCTTTTCTCCCAATTAGGTGTACGTAACCTTGACGGCTATCGCAAACTCCGTGCAGAGAAGATTGTTCGCGGCGATTTTTCGTTGAAGAACCTTCCTGCCATTGTCATGATTATCGACGAACTGGCCGACTTGATGATGGCGGCACCGGAAGAGGTGGAGGGGATGATTTGTCGCCTGGCACAACTGGCACGCGCTACAGGCATACATCTTGTCGTGGCTACACAGCGCCCCTCGGTCGATGTCATTACCGGCTTGATCAAAGCAAATATCCCCACGCGCATCTCGTTTATGGTCAGTTCTGCGGTCGATTCGCGCACAATCATTGATATGGGTGGTGCTGAGCGTCTCCTCGGCCGCGGTGATATGCTCTATCTTCCAGCGGATGCCGGTCGACCAGAACGTATTCAAGGTTCATTCCTGGCCGATGACGAGGCCGAGAAACTGGTTGCCTACTGGCGCAGACAGGCTGTAGAACATACAAATGCTGCGAACAATGATGGCGGAGCAGATGCTCCTGTTCTACCCCAGCCAGTAGAACCAGGTTGGGAGATCAATGAGCATGCCTCTGATGATTTTGATCTGGAAGACGACCTGTTAGAGCGAGCGGAAGAGGTGGTGCGTGAGTATGAACGCGCCTCGATCTCGCTTTTACAGCGCCGTTTACGCATCGGCTATTCGCGTGCTGCCCGTCTCATCGATTTGTTGGAGGAGCGTGGTATTATTGGGCAATTTGAGTCGAGCGGCCGTTCTCGAGAAGTTTTGGATTCCGGCAATGGCTCAGAGAGGCGTAGTGGCAATGGTGGCGGAGAGGGGAGAACTGTGGCCGATGAGGCGGCGGATATCGTGGCCGAGGAGAAGGCGCGCGAGGAATTTCTGAAAAAGCAGCGTGAGGCCGGACGATTGTCTCCCCATATTACTGGAGAAGATGAAAAAGGGAGCTAGGAATCAATATATCTACATGTGACACTACCCGTAGGAATGACTGCCTTTCAATTACTGAATTTTTGGTCTTCCTCCTCCAACTCCTGTAACAACTGCTTATCCACTTTTCCGCTCAAGTCCAAATTCGTAAACAAATCCGGCCTTCGTTGCCTGGTCAATCTCAGCGACTCTTTACGACGCCAGCGGGCAATCTGCTCGTGATTTCCAGAAAGCAAGACATCTGGGACGCGCCATCCCCGAAACTCTGGTGGGCGAGTATAGTGTGGATACTCCAGTAATCCGTTGGTATATGATTCTTCCTGGGTAGATTCACCCGCCAACACTTCTGGTATGAGACGGCTGACAGCGTCAACCACAATCATTGCCGCCAGTTCTCCGCCGGTGAGTATATAATCGCCGATAGAAATTTCGTCAGTAACCAGGTGCTTGTGAATACGCTCATCAATACCTTCGTAGTGACCACAGAGTAAGGTGATACGCTGTTCCTGGGAGAGTTCGTGGGCAATCTGCTGGTTGAAAATACGCCCCCGCGGGGTAAGTAGGATAATCGGTCCACC
The DNA here is from genome assembly GCA_005881295.1 of Chloroflexota bacterium. Taxonomy (GTDB): domain Bacteria; phylum Chloroflexota; class Ktedonobacteria; order Ktedonobacterales; family Ktedonobacteraceae; genus UBA11361. The sequence continues at coordinate 4,946 of VBHS01000294.1, read as the reverse complement.
CTTATAGATGGACTCAACGGAGTTAAAAATTGGTTCTGGTTTCATCACCATCCCCGCGCCGCCGCCATAGGGATAGTCGTCAACAACGTGATGCTTATCTGTTGTAATGTCGCGAATATTGTGCAGACTGATGCTGAGCAATCCCCTTTCCTGAGCGCGTTTGAGGATGCTTTCTGTAAATGGACCCTGGAACATACCAGGAAACAATGTGAAAATATCAAAATGCATAGATGACCCTACTTCCCTATGTATGTTACAATATCATCGTTGCTTCTTTCTGGCAAGCTTAGACTTTCATCCCTGGCACCATCAATGGGTGCTGCTACATGTCTCTTGTGCCACTTATTTTTGCTGGCCTGATGTAGTGACATCAACCAGGGATGTCAGTGGATGATCTTAGGTTAACTAGCGGAGCCTGTTAACTATGTCTTGGTCCCAAACTATACAAACCGAGAATTTGCATGATCAGATGACAATCCTCATCGGAAGTGCGATACGGTTATTGTGTGGTGAAGCGGGTGTCTTTGTAGTATCCAACGAGGCCTTTGATCCACAGAGCAGCCACGAATATACTTTGTATCGTCTCAACCCGGCAGTGCTCCCTTTGTTGTTGAAAAGCATTGAGGAAAGTGGAAGGCGGCCGAACTCAACGTGCATCCTTGTGAGAAACAAGTTGTCATCCAAAGTGGTCGATCTCCTCTGTCAGGATGAAGATGTGAAACTCCAGGGCGCCGAGCAATGTTCTTTGTTTGTGTATGATAATGCAGGCGAGTTAGGGGTTCTGCATTATCTACGATCTCCTGGTGTACGCTCATGTTTTGAGCAGGAGGAAAAGGTGGAAGGTACTCTGCGGCTTTTTGTCGCGCAATTGGCCGCTGGCTTGCGCTCCACTTTGAAATCACAGTCTTTAGTAAAAGAACAAGGGAGACTTGCAGCCATCTTTCACCATAGCATGGAGGGAATCCTCACTGTAGATAGTGCATTGCGCATTATTGATTTCAATCCTGCTATGGAGCGACTGACTGGCTGGCATGAAAGTGAAGTCCTGGGGCGTTTCTACTACGAGGTATTACGACCGAAAGATCGCCAGGGGAATGAAGTAGGCTTGCAAGGTTCACCGATCTTGCAGGCTTTCGCGGGTCAAAGCGTTGTGAATCGAGAGATGATGATCTCGGCGCGGGATGGTCAGCGCTTCGATGTATCAGTGACTGCATCATGCATTCGCTCGAATAAGGGCGAGCCTATGAATGGTATCCTGAATGTTCGCGATGTTACGCTTGAGCGTGAGCAAGAGGAAGAACGATCGACATTCATTTCTGTAATATCGCATGAGTTGCAAACACCCATTGCCATTATTAAAGGCTATGCTTCAACGCTAGCGCGAACAGATGCTCTGCTGGATGCCGAAGCGCTGCATTCACGCCTTGTTGCTATAGAGGAAGAGGCTGACCGTCTGAATAAGCTAGTGGGTAATTTGCTTTATGCTTCACGTATCCAAGCTGGAGGTTTGCAGATGGAGTTGGCGCCGCTTGATCTTTCACACCTGGTTCAGGGAGTTGTTCGCCGCCTGCAGGCCAAAAGCCCGGATTTTACCGTTACGCTTGATCTTTTACCCAATTTGCCTACAGTGATGGCCGATAGAGATCGTATCGAAGAAGTGTTACAGAATTTACTGGATAACGCAATCAAATATTCACCTCGACAGCGCAATCTCACTGTGGCATGTAAAGCCACTGGTGATGAGGTAATCGTCAGTGTAAGAGACACTGGTATGGGAATTTCACTACGTGACCAGGAGCACATTTTTAACCGCTTTCACCGCGTTGGTGAGAGCATAGCGCACTCAATGCCCGGGGCAGGATTGGGTTTGTATATATGTCGCGCCATTGTTGAGGCCCATGGTGGACAGATCTGGGTCGAGAGTACCTTACATGAAGGCTCGACGTTCTCATTTAGCTTGCCCCGTGTAGAAAAAGCATATTTGCCAATGGTGGTGTTTTGAGATGGAGAAAGATGTATTCGACCAGCGTGATATGACTATTTTGATTGTGGATGATGAGCCGCGCATTCGTGATTTTGTGCGTATGAACCTGGAGTTAGAGCACTATCATGTCTTAGAGGCTAACAATGGCTTGGAAGCTCTGGATAAGTTGCGCGAGAATCTCCCCGACCTGGTTTTGCTGGATGTTATGATGCCTGAGATGGACGGCTTTGAGACGCTACGTTCTATCCGCGAGGTTTCAACTGTACCTGTAATAATGCTCACTGTACGACAGAATGAGCAGGACAGAATACATGGGTTAGATCTCGGTGCTGATGATTATATTGCCAAACCTTTCAGTCCACGCGAACTTCTCTTACGCATCAGGGCCCTTTTGCGTCGGTCGTTAATGCCAGCACCAGCGCGGAAGACGGAAATTATTGTTGACCCTGACCTGAAAATTGATTTCACTCGTCGCGAAGTCATTGTACGGGGTGAGAAAGTTGTCTTGCGCCCGACTGAGTATCGACTCCTGTATCATCTGGTGAACAATGCGGGGCGTTTGTTGACGCATGAAACGCTTCTTTCCAAGGTTTGGGGACGCGAATATCGCGATGAAGCACACTACCTACGTTTGTATATCACCTATTTACGGCAGAAACTAGAGAAAGATCCTGCCCATCCAAAATATATTTTGACCGAGCGAGGCGTTGGCTACCGCTTCAAAGAATTGGAAGGGTAATGGGATATGGAAAGGGAAGGAAATACGATGAATAAAAAGGAACGTGTCGATGCTGCACTTCGTGGTGACGAGGTAGATCGTATCCCGGTGAGTATGTGGGGTCACGACTTTGAGCGTGAATGGAATGTTCAGTCATTTGCGGAAGCGATGGTCGAGAACTTTACACGCTTTGACTGGGATTTCATGAAGGTCAACCCGCGTGCAAGCTATCATGTTGAAGGATGGGGAGTCAAAGTACGACCATCAGGTGAAAAGTACAAAGCTCCTGTCTTTGAAGATACTCCTATCAAAAACGCTTCCGATTGGAGACGGATTCGCCCACTTGAACCTGATCGAGGTGCCCTTGGAGAACAGTTACGCGCGTTACAATTAATCAATCATGCAATTGGGTTCGATGCATACTTTGTGCAGACCATTTTTTGTCCGCTGGGTGTAGCGAAATACCTTGCTGGCAATAAAAGTGAGCCGGTGCTCCAGACGCTGCACGAGGATCGTACTGCAATGCACGCTGCTTTGCGCGTGATTACTGAAACGTTTACAGCATACGCAATTGCCTGTTTGGAACAGGGAGCTAGCGGAATCTTCTATGCTACCAATGGTTGGGCCAGTAAAGGTATGCTCACTGCTGATCAGTATCGTGAGTTTGGCGAACAATACGATCTAGAGTTCCTGGATGCTATCAAAAGCCGAAGTAAATTCAATATACTTCATAACTGTGGTACGCACATCTATTTCGACCAGCTCGCCGAATACCCTGTACAAGCTGTCAATTGGGATGCTACTGCGGAAGGCAATCCTGATTTGCGGACAGGGAAGATGCGCTCTGGTAAAGCCGTGATGGGCGGGATTAATCAGAAGACGACCCTCAAGAACGGGACACCCGAACAGGTGCGTGAGGAAGTGAAAAACGCTATTGAGTTAACAGGTGGTAGGCATTTTCTCCTTGCTCCTGGTTGTTCAATTCCACCAGAGACACCTGCGAGGAACCTGGAAGTCATTCGTGACAGCCTGGCTTGACACGCTTTCTACCATTCGCTATACTCTGTTTTCTAAGCGGTGAGTAAGATGCTCAGCAGCTTATCAGGCATATGTTGTATAGTGTTATTTAGATATGTGTTTGACAGGCACAGGTTATCAAAGGGCTCTCCATCCTTTGAGAGTAAAGCGGATCGCGGGCATTTCACACCCTCGTTTAGAGGATCTGGCCCCTAAGAATCACACTAGATTTCGCTTTCAGGGATGGAGGCCCTATTACAATTTGATTGGTGGCAAAGAGAGGGTCAGGCGGGAAAGATGGAGCGATATCGAACAGTGCGGGCTTATTCGGCAGGAGGAGTGGTTTTTCGCCTTGTTCCAATACGCTCTCAGACAGAGAACAACTCTGTAATAAGTGAACAGAACCTGGAGCGGGGGGTAGATGCTCCAGAGGATGGCCTCTCTGTAGAAGTGGTGTTAGTAGGACGCAGCCACGCTGGTATCTGGACATTACCGAAGGGGACTCCTCAAGCGGGGGAGACTATTGAACAAGTTGCGCTGCGTGAAGTGCAGGAGGAGACAGGGCTGATCGTCCATTTGATAACCTATATTGGCAGTATTTCCTACTTCTTTGTACGTGATCAAGTACGTTACCAGAAGCAAGTGCGTCATTTCTTGTTGGAGGCTGTAGGAGGCGATACTACACTCCATGATCAGGAATATGATATGGTGGAATGGTTTCCTCTGTCAGAAGCGTGCCGGCGCCTGAGTTATCAAAACGAGGTACATATCCTTTACCAGGCAGAAGATGTATTGCATCGTTGGCTAGAGTACCGGCGCAAGGAAGGACAGGCTTAGTCGTATGCAGAAATCAACACGATATTCGCTTTTGCGGCGCGTACTCTTTCCTTATAGTGGAGAAGATGCTCTAACTCTGAAGCAAAGTTTGCGTGTTTTGTTGGCCTGGATGCTGTTCTTCCCACTGACGATGTCCATTTTCCCATTAGTACTCATTATTCTCTATTCGTATCCACTGCAAAGGGGTGTATGGCTCTTTCTCTTCGCGTTTCTCTCAGGAGTTTTCGTCTTTGGCATCCTCGGTGTGCTCGTGATTGTTGTAAACAACATGTCCGCACATATACGTCGAGCAAAGAAATATACCAGCGTTAGCAACAGAGACGCTAGCAAGGCAAGCGGAGATAGATATGGATCTTAGTGTTGAAGGTAAAACTGAGCGTATCCCACCTG
>VBHS01000211.1 GCA_005881295.1 Chloroflexota bacterium | reverse complement strand
ACTATATTGCTCAGACATTTGAGCGCTTCTGGCAGGCGACCGCGTTGACCCAACACGTGGAATTCAGTACTCTCGCTGGCACGTTGCGGTACCTGCGTGCGAGTCTGAATGGGGTCATCGTGGATATGCTGCGGACGGTTGCGCGGCCAAGAGAGGTCTCATTGCCGGAACCAGAAGCGCCAGAAGAACCACACATGCGAGACACGACCAACAGCAGCGAGATCCGGGAGATCTTACAAACGATGCTGCCTGACACGCGGGAGCAAAGGGTGGCCTACTTGCTCTTCCACGGTGGGCTCGAGCCCAGGGAGATTGTCCGTTTCTGTTCTCAGGAGTTTCCTGACATACAGGAAGTCTACCGCCTGCGCTGCAAGATTCTGGAGCGATTGCTCCACAATGTTGATCAACTTCGTTGGCGGCCCACCATGGTCCAGGGAGTTCGATGAGGTCATGATGAATATGATGCATGAGTGACAAAAGAGCTGGATTGTCCGTTCTACTTTTATAGCAAACTCAGCTTTTTTCCTACTTAATGTCTCAAAGGAGAAGCGCATGCTCCATTTCATCATTCACAGTACTGTCCTCGCGGATGGCATCACTATCAGGTTTGGCAATAATGCCTGGACTTTTAGTAGCAATTTCATCGTGTACCTGATCGTTGGGGCGGTTGTCGGACTTGTTGCCGAATTCCTCGTTGGCTGGAGGCTCCCGTTTGGAATCTTCGGCGCGATCGTCGCTGGCCTTATAGGTGTCTGGTTGATGACACAGGTCATTGTTCTGACTGGTGTTGGTGATATCACGGTTGCTGGCGTCCCCATCCTCAGGGCGTTGATTGGTGCAATTATACTGGTAGCGCTCTGGCACATGTTGACCTACCGGACGTGGCGTCCCCGCCGCCGTTATTACCAAGGTCGTTATAGAGAATAGCGCCTATAGTGGGTTCACTTGCTATCATCGGCGAAGACCGTGTCACCGACGCGTAATGTTAAGTTGTTTTGCAGTCCTTCCAGGTGGGCGTAAAAGCCACGTGTGCCGCCATCGAGAAACTGTAGTGTTTCCTTGAGCGGTTACTTTCCAACGACATCACGCAGCTCGTTTACGACCTGCTCCAATTGTGCCGCAGCCTTGGTGGCCGAAGTAGCTCCCGTTGCTAACTGCTCGTTAACCTGTGTCGTCACTTTGAGCGCTGTAGACAATCTCTGGTTACTGGTGGTTTGATATTGCGCCGCATTTTCGATATACTGTGCCGTTCTGGTCATCTGTGTCAAAGCCTCTTTAGCCGTGCGTTCGTCAAGTTGATGCCAGTGATTGGCTAATTCTGTGCCATAGTCGTTCATGCGGTGTGCTGCAACCCTGGTGGCGTCAGTATAATATTGAACGGACTTTAGACCTACCTGCGATGAATCTACAACCCACGTCTGTTCGGTGGCTGCGCTCTGCTGCCTGGTTGCCAGTATTTTCAGGGCCTCACTATTACCGCGCAGGTACTCGACAGATTTCAGGATAGGACGTGTGATGCGTCGCCCAACGCCTACTCCAACGAGCGCGGCGATCACCAGCACGGCAGCGGCAATACCAATGGTAATGAACAACTGCTGGTTAGCTACTGCCGTCACGGTGCTGACCGGACTGAGGACGAAGTAGGTCCAGGGAACAATTTTCGAGTTTTGCCGGACCACTTGAAACGTCTCGCTTTGCTGCGCAGGCGTCATTTGAAATGTTTGTGGTTGATTGTCACCTGCCTGGGTTTGCGCAAGGGTCTCATCAGCAATAACCGGGACTGGTTGCTGCGTGCCAAAGCGTTTTTCGCCCGAAATCAGTGACTGTGCCTGCGGTGAAACCGGTGAAATTGCCGAGAAAAGACGCGAAGGCTCTGTGTCGGCTATGCGAACTCCATTCTCATCGAGGATGAAGGCATAACTTCCAGTGCCATTTGCCCCGCGGTCATTACCCACGATATCCCAAATGTAATCGATAAGCAAGGAAGCGCGTACGAAGCCCAGCAATTTTTTTTGCGCGGCAACGATTACGGGACTGTAAATATCAACCGAAGCCTTTTTGATTTTAGGATCGTAATAGACCGCTGAGATCAGTGACTTACCAGATGTTACTGCCTTCAGGTACGCTGGTGGCACCATAAATTGCCCGTGGGCTTGAGGAGGAGCAGGATAATACAGGCGAATTTTTCCCTGCGGATCAAAGAGAGACCAGTTTATGTAGCGATGGTCACGATAACTGCCGGCGACCAGTGCATAGATAGCATGAGTGGCGAGGTCCTGGTTTCCGGGGGGAGAAGCCATAAAAGTTTGTAATGAAGGAACCTGGGTCAGTGTCGCAGCATCCAGCGATCGTTCGGTCAAATAGGTGTCAATTAACTGTGTCCTGGACCTGGCATCATTTGCCATTACGGTATTTGCCTGGGAAGTGAGAGCTGGACGTGCCAGTAGTTCGCTACTGGCAACGACAATGACTAGCGGCAATAGGGCTGCCAGCATCAGTAGTAATGATACGCGAACCGACAGCGAGAGCCGTCCCCTGCGATGTTGCTTGAAATCTGGTTCTTGATACATGAGCTATCCATCCTTTGTAGTTCTACTATCGTTGGATGAGGCCAGCCAGTTCTAAATCATTGAGTAATCGCTGTACTTCATCCTGTTCACGACCCATCAAGCGCACTAACTCCTGGATACCACGATAACCATCTATTAACAAAAACAAATGCCGGTGGGCGCGGGAAAGCCCTATTTGATCGATCATATGCAGCGTCTCCTCAATTTGCCTGGTGCGGTTTGGTATGGTGCCCCAGGGCTCGAGTCTCACAGGTGAATGTTCTTTCCAATGATTTACCCCGCCGCCTACGTTCCCGTTTTGTGATGATTTCCACTGGTCTCTGGGTGCTGGCTTTAGTGCTGTCAGACCTCCAGTTGTATTTGATAATTTACCGGTTATGGGACCGCGGGTCGGTGCTGTCGTTTCAGCAGAAGTCGTCGGAGTAAACGCAAAGAGACAGGGGCCCGCTGATGTGGCATGAATGTACTACTCCGTCGTATGATGGGGTTCTCCTTAGAAACTGTACAAAGCTATTTAAACTGTAATTATGGTTCAGTTGTACACAAGTTATCTGATGATATCACAAAATATACCCTCTTACAAAAATGCTATGCCTTTTTGGTATGATGGCTGATTATGTGTCATGTCGTGCCATGATTATCCAGCTCTATCTTTGCACTTTTTAATTGCCTACTACATGTTGTGGCAAGAGATGAGCTTCAAACACAAGATGTAGTAGACAAAGTTCTATTGAGCTGACAATAACCAAAAACTGCAAAGAAAGAGATCCAAAAAAGGAGTACTTTTTGGTAGTACAGGATACTTTTCACCCTCTTCGACCGTGCAGTACAGTATAAAAACTGTGTTATTATACGAGTAATCATCTTAGAACTTGTGCGCTTGTGTATCCCATGCTATACTTCATGGGCGTCGGTCGAGAAAATGAGTAATCATACTGGAAGCAGGGAGCTATTGTCGATGGAGCCTCGAAACCGTCCTCAATCAACAGGCCCACAGCCTGGCCGGGGGGGGCAGGGTGATAGCGCGCAGGAGGATTCACAACGGGGAACTCTCCAGCTATATTCAATTAATGAACTGGCTCGTTGTTGCTCTGATGAGACAAATAAATTCTTGCGGCAGAATGTTTCCAATGATCGCTATTGCCTGGAATTATTTCGCCGTGCCATTGTACAACGAGATGATGATGCCTGGGCCTGCATATACCAGCAGTATGCGCCGCTCGTGTTGACCTGGGTAACACAACATCAGAGCGCTGCACCTATTTTAGGGCAGGATGGCAGTGCTCCGCTCGTCAATGCCGCCTTTGCCAAATTCTCTCAGGCGCTTTCTCCCGCTAAAATGGAGAACTTCGACTCGCTGGCCGCTATTTTGAAATATCTCAAGATGTGCGTGCACAGTGTCGTGGCTGACGAGGTGCGCTCGCGGCAGTCTCGACAATATGAGGAGACATTGGAGTTAATAGAGCACGAACCGGCCTCTGATGATCCTGCTGACGATGTTGTTTCAAATATTTCCGCTCAGGGCCTGTGGCAGGTCATTCAAGAGGAACTTAATGGCGAAGATGAGCGCGTATTGATCTATCTTGCCTATATTCATGGTATGAAACCGAGTGAGATAAGTAGCCAGAATCGCAAGCTCTTTCCTACCGTGGATGATGTCTATCGTATCAAACGCAATGTTTTGGAGCGTTTACGCCGTAATCGTCGTTTACAATTGCTCTTCAAACATCAACATCCCTGAGTCAAGACATTACGTGCCCTGGAGTGAAATGCAAAAAAAGGATTGAACTTCGTTTATTGGTGTAAAGAGGACAAGAACATTCCTGGTAGAGAGCAATATGCCGGTGGCACTGGGGAGAGTCATTCACATATTGCACAGATATCTACTCTTAGCCTTGTTGGTTATGTAGTGTCATATGGCGTAAAGTGAGCTATTGCTTTTGCATAGCAACGCAAGAATGCTGGCCAAACCGTATGTCACTCGGCAGGTACCCGGTCATTTGATGCAGCGACAGTAAACAGAATACGTATATAAAGTATGAGTTCGTCATACCCATTCTTATTACATGTGCTTGCTGCATCTCAGGATCTTTGGACCTGTATCCTATGTGATCTAAAGGAAACGCTCATGGAGTGTAGTGAACCCGGTGCTATTCGTGATGAAGAACTGTTAGCGTATCTCGCGGGAGAAAAGGTACGCCCGTTCGTTGAGCAGCATATTGCGCGTTGTCAACGCTGCGCAGCTCAGCTAGCAGACTATGAACGAATAGAACTTGTGCTAACAAGCAAACTTTTCAGGTTTGATTGTCCACCTAGCCACGTGCTCGGTGAATACCAGCTGGGAATGCTAAGTAAAGAACTTACTGCCGCAGTTGATAACCATCTGAGTCTGTGCTCGCTTTGCTCGGCTGAGGTGGCAACACTGGCAGGATTTCTTGAGAACGACCAGGCGCGCACTGAACCTGTTGCCGTTCCAGGTATACCTGTTCAAACCTCCTCCCCAAATAATAATCATAGTTCTGTGCCGAGTGCTAAAAGTGTCCTTGATCACCTGCAGAATACTGCTAATGCAGGCGTGCGGAGAATCATCGCGACCCTTTTGCCACCGCAACCACGCCTGGCCTATCAGCGTGATACAACACAGGTAGGGCTTTGGCCGCGCAGCTATAGCGCGGAAGATGTCAGTATCTCAATCCAGGTGGAACGAGAAGCAAGTCGTAGAGACACTTTACAATTGATAGGCTTTGTTACCCGCCAGCATGAAGCTTTGCAGTCGCTGCAGGGAACGCAGGTACAACTGATACCACAGGATGTCGATGTGTCTCATGCCGCTATGCCGTTTACGCAACATATCGATGAATTGGGTAACTTTGTCTTCTCATCGATTGCTCCTGCGACATACGCATTGGAATTGCAGTTTCCCTGGAGTACCATCGTAGTCGATCAACTGCCGGTTACTCTGCAAGATTGATATGGTGATCAGTATTCTATCTATCTTGCTATGTTAAACGCACAGGGTGTGTCATAGTAACTCATTGTGATGTATGATGTGTTAAATATGTCTAAAGCTATGGAAGCAGGCGGGTAACTAGAAAGGTACGGGCGACCGCGAGAGCCGCCCGGCTGGCAATGAACGATAGGCCCGCTAAAATGCTGTACGTTTGCAATTGTCGGAAACTTGACCACTATGACACCTCAAGAATTGCTGGCCGAACTTCTACTCAAGAACGAGAGAGAAGGGTGGCAACTGCTGCAAACTTGCATGCATACTTTTGACAACTCCTCTATTGCTCTCCTGGTTGAACTCATCAAACGCGAAGCAGACCGCCAGTGGAATAATAATGCGCAGCTATCTTTTGTGCTGGCCGGTTATATCCTTACTATTGGTGATCTAAGAAACAACAAAGCATATCACGCCCTGGGTCTAATGGCTCGCGGTGATGCCTTACGGCGTATGGATCGCGACGAGGACGCACTGCCATTTTTCGATGCCTCCGGGGAGGAATTCAAAGAGGTAGGGGATGAAGTTGGCTGGGCGCGCACCCGCATAGGAAGAATCAGCGCGTGCCTGCAACTGAATCGTACGAGCGAGGCATTACGTGATGCCACCGCAGCACGTGAAGTTTTCATGCGCCATGGCAAACTGCTGCGCGCGGGACAAATCGAT
>VBHS01000210.1 GCA_005881295.1 Chloroflexota bacterium | reverse complement strand
TGTGCCCGTACTCTCTACCCAGATGCGTCCTCCCATGGCTTCGACGAAGCGTTTGCTGAGGTACAACCCCAGGCCTGTTCCTCGTACCGTTCCCGACAGGTCGCGATGTAGGCGTACAAACTTTTGGAAGAGTAGTGGCGACTCGGCGGGAGGGATACCGGGACCTGCATCTTGTACACTGATGCATACCTGGGGAGTTGTTTGGGCATCCTGCGTACTGATCTCTCGCAGTGCCGCACCAATGACGACAGGCGTATCGGTTGGCGAATATTTGAAGGCATTTGAGAGCAGGTTGCGCAGGATCTGACAGGTGTAGCGTGCATCGGCCCAGGCGGTGAGCTGCTCAGGGACCTCTACCTGGAGAGGATGCTCTTGCAGTCTGCGCGGATCAAATTGTTCTAGCGCCGTTTGTACAACCTCAGAGATGGCGAGTTCTGCTGGATGAGGGGGCTGAAAATCATCGCTCACTTCCGCTGCATCCAATACGTTATTGACCGATATCAGGAGTTCTTCACAGCCCTGTGCTGCATACTCAAGAAAGATAGCCTGGGCCTGAGGATCCAGTTGCTCGTGATGCTCTCGCAGTAACTCAATGTAGCCAGCTACTTCGGTCAGCGGAGTCCGCAATTCGTGGTTGATATTCACAAGGAATTCGTCTTTGAGCTGGTTCAATTGACGCTGCTGCTCATAAGCGATGGTGATTTTTTGTTGCGCTTGTTGCGCTTGTTGCGCTTGCTGGAGTGCGGCGTCAGTCTGGTCCAACGCACGACGCAGCATGCCGATGAAGAATCCTTCCGTTGCCAGGGCGATCGCCCCAATCAGTAGCACTGTGACCAGGGATTGGGAGCTCTGGTCACCGTCCATTTTGCTTATATTGATGACTCCCAACACAAGCAAGGTGCTTACGATACACAGGAATGCCCCACGTCCTCTGAGCATCCAGGCAGCCAGTGCAACGGGAATGGTAAAGAGGCTTCCATTATAGGGTGATGGAAACCCCATTGCCAGCAATATCGCACAAAGGAGGAAACAGAGAACGACAAGACCAAGTCCTACTCTATATGGGATGTTGCGTAAGGAATATAACCATGCGCCCGGGTAACGCAATGCTTTGCCTCTCTTCAATGAACTCTGGTGATGGAGGTGCCTGATGCTGATCTCCATGGTTTGCCTGAACCACATCAATAATAATCTTTTGACGATTCTTCTGTCAAGAAATGGCCGTTAAATTCAGGTTAAAATTACAAGAACAGGCATGATTTCAATAGAGAGAAGGCTCCTCTTCCTCAAGGGAAAGGAGCCTTCTCTACCAGGGCAGAAGAGGAATATGTCTTATTCTTTTACGTCACGGCGCCAGGTGAGGACAATAGCAACCAGGGCAAAGATGACGGCGTAGACGAGGGTGACCCAGAGGGTATGCGCGCCATCGACGGTGACATAGGGTTGAGCTCCGATAGTAAAGATCTCTGTTTTGGTCGTTATGAGCGCCTTGGGCATAACATTCAGGTTCGGACCAAGTAAGTAAGCCGTGACGTTTAACCAGAAATCACTGTGGGTGAGGCGGTAGGCAAGGTACAAAAAGATTGTGCCGATATTGTCAACCGCAAACCAGGCCAACGCAAGGCTGAGCCCAAAGGTCAGCGAGCGCCCAAGCACAGAGACGGTGGACGCCATGAGAATAGTTACGCCCATACTGATCAGCACGGTCAGGGTATACTGTTGAGCCAATGACCAGAAATCTGGCGTTATGGCGTTATAGGCATTCAAATTTCCCACCATGATCAGCAGCAGGCTGCTCATCAAGAGGATGTTGTAGAGGATGCCTACGATCAAGACGCCCAGCGCAATGATGAAGACCGCCAGCAGCTTGGCTGTGAGCAGTTGCAGCCGTCCCACGCCGCGCGCCAGGAGGATGCGGATCGTACCGAGCTGGTACTCCAGTCCAATGACGAAGGCCGTTAGCACCAGCAGGAATATGCCGATGAAGACGCGCAGTATGGCCAGGTTCTGCATCATGCGATTTGTTAAAAACAGCAGCGGAGTGTGGTCAATTGTGGCTTTAACGTCTGGGACTGTCAATGTAATGATATACGGCAGGGCAATGACGCCCGCGAGGAGGACCAGCATCACCCACACGATCCACTGGCGGCTGATCTTGAATAGCTCACCGCCCAGGATACCGAAAAAGCTGGGCTTCGATGTATGTAATTTCATTTGCTCCGCTGGCGCGGATGTGACGGTTGTACTCACTGTATTTCTCCTGTACCAGAATTGGTCAATTCCAGGAAGACCTGTTCCAGGTCCTGCGTTGACTGCGCGATGGTTTCGGGAGCGAGGCCCGCGTCGACGAGGAAGAGATTGAGATCGCGCCCGCGGTTCCCAGGGGCGGTGGTGACCAGTGCACCACGGGCATCAAGGCGCGCATCTTTCCCCCAGGGCTGGGCCTTGACCAGCGCGAGCGCCTCCTGCGCACGCTCAAGGGTGACGACAAACTCACCGTGTCCACTGATGAGATCTTCGATCGTGGAGACCTTGACGAGTTCCCCAAGATTGATGATGGATACACGGGTACAGATCTGTTGCACTTCAGTGAGCAGGTGGCTTGAGATGAAAACGGTCTTACCCTCTGCTGTGAGGCGGTGCATGAGGTCGCGCATCTCGACAATACCTGCCGGGTCGAGACCATTGGCGGGCTCATCCAGGATCAGCAGATCGGGGTCCTGCAGCAGGGCTATGGCAACGCCCAGGCGCTGCTTCATACCGAGTGAGTAGGTGCGAACACGGTCTTTCTGCCTGGCGCGCAGTCCTACTAAATCCAACACAGCATCTATTCTTGAAGCAGGTACACCACCAAGTACAGAGGCGACGGCACGTAAGTTATTGCGGCCGGACATGTAGAGGTACAGGGCGGGTGTCTCTACAAGGGCGCCAACGCGAGGGAGAATACGTGAACCGTGGGTTGCGATACCTTTTCAGCCATACATTCTTTTCCATTTCTCTATGCTAGTGGGTGATCAAGTTAGAGGCAGCGATTGATTGCCTTTCACAAGGTTCGTAGCTTCCTGTCAAGAAAAAGTTCAGCAGATCGATGAATATCTTAAGTTTGATGATGGGATGAGTTTCCGTATGTATGACACCTCCCGCTGCTATTTTGTGACATGGTTTTTTGGGGATAGTACTCTTCTAAGAGTAGAGAAATGGGGTGAGGAGGGCAAGTACCCGGGTGCGATTTAAATGGTCGTAACCTCATCACGAGGGAGGTTCAGGTGTGCAAAAACTGCATACGGACTGCGTATCAGGTCAGCACCACTTCGTAGCCTCTGGCCCAGCAAAGAGGAACTTCGTTGCTTAAGTGTCTCAGCGGACATGCCTTACCCGAAGTTCCTCATATTGGTGCTCGAGCACCTCTTATTGGAATGGTTCGCCCCATCGTTCATTATAGGCGACCTCGCCCAGAGGTTTGCGTTTCTTCTGACCTTTCCCGACGGCCTCAGCCGGGTAGCCGAACGGAAGGATCGCGAGGACCGAGACCCCCTCGGGAATGCCCAACAGGTGGTTGACCTCCGGCAGGTTGTTGAAGCCAACCCAGTTTGAGCCGACGCCTTGCGACCATGCTGCCAGAATCATGTCCTGGATAGCGCGACTGCCATCGGAGTCAGCTAAGGGGCTGCGATCCATAGCCACAACAATCGCCAGCGGTGCCTGCGCGATATAGGGCCCCGTGGGTGCGAGCTGACCAAGCCGGCGCAATGTCTCCTTGTCCCGTACGACGATGAAGTGCCAGGGTTGGCCATTCCCAGCACTGGCGGTCAGATGGCCCGCTTCGACAATTTGCCGGACGATGGGTTCAGGGATCGGTGTATCTTTGAAGTGGCGCACTGCCAGGACCGTACGAATCGCATCAAATGTTTCCATGAAAACTACTTCCTTTCTTGCTTCTTTATGGCTCTGAATGGGAAATCCACCTTTATGACACTATCGTATTTCATGCTGTCCCGAAGGTCAACCCCAGTTGCCTGAGCCACTTGCGATATGCAATGGCAGTGCGATCGGAACGAAGGTGAAGTTCGGCTTGTAAATCGAGCGGTAAGAGTTCAGGACGCTGGGACTCCACAATTGGCACATCCTGCAAGGTAATCATATCCTCAAACTGCCTCGTCTGTTCATCTGGGATATTCTCGTAATCCTTTGCTACGTATGTCCAGGCGATTGAGGTGCGCTCGGCCACCGGGGTGACGGTAAAAAACATGGCGAATTTCGGGCCGCTGGACTCCTTCACAAAATACGCGGTTAATGGACGCACTACATAATATGTGTATGTTACGCTTGCCCCCTTTCCTGTGCCGTCTGGATCCGGTTGCCAGACGGTGATATCTCTGGCTATCACACCATCGGTGGTTATTTCAGCTTCGTAGTCATTTACTTCCGGGTGAGCTGGATCCCCTAAAAGAC
>VBHS01000209.1 GCA_005881295.1 Chloroflexota bacterium | reverse complement strand
GCGGAAGATCTGCACCTGGTCTCCCTCAAACTGGCTCGTATCGATACGGTAGAAGCGCAGGAAACTGGCTACCAGGACGATCAGGTAGCCTTCCCAGTTGCGATACCACGCGCTCTTACTGGCATCATATTCGCCAGCAGTGCGCTGCTTCGTTCTGGAGGAGGTGTTTATCTGCAACGGTAATAATCCCATAACCCATAATCAGATGATGTTTAATGACCTGCCAAATCTAGCCGTGAAAGCGAGTCCTATAGTACCAGTTAGGCTCTAGAGAAGTCAATAAGATTGTGCTTTTTGGAATGGAACCGACGGGCGTCCGATTATGCGCAAGAATACAAGCGTGACAGGCTACGCAACCAGTTGGCTGCAGATACCGGTCCAACTCAGCATCGGGCAGTTGCGTGTTGGCCAGGGGACACAAGTAGTAATCCCCTTGCGCTTGCAGCTTACTGCATTTTCAAAATCTTGTCACTATTTGACCGAACCGGGAGTATTGATACTATGAGCCGTAAAGTTTGCATTGCAAGTCAACCACCAGATAGCACCACCTCCCAATAGCACAAGCAGTGGCTCAATAGGGGCACGAAAACGAGAACTGCCATAGAAGGCGACGTTCTGAATAATGTTCAACGCGATGACTACATAAACAACAAAGAGATACTTTTTCCAGCGTTTCCAGGTAACCAACAGACCAAAGGCAGCCAACAAAAAGATCGGGAAAGACACAATGAAAATCATATTCCATACTACCCGTGACGAAATACGAGTGGGGAATTCTATGAACGGGAGACCCTCTTCAGAGGTATATGGTTTCCACATGTTTATGAAATGCAAACTGAGCAGATAAGGCATGGAACTTATATGCGTGCTTATCCAATGCAAGGCATAAGCGGTGTTATCGGCTTCTCCTGTATAATCACAACAGTTATGACCATGAAAGTCTATTTCTGGGCGAATTTTGACGAGAGGTTCCCACCCCAGGCGAAAAGCAAAACGATTAAGAATGGGCCGTTAGGGCGTGCCAACGATGCCAGCCCAAGCAATACGCCACTCAAGATCATCCATCGTCGCCAAGTAGTGCGTTGGAGCCAGTGTAAGAGGATTACCAGGAATATATTATCCGAGGGTGCCCATTGCCATTGAGCAATACGTTGTAGTCGATAGAGCGAATAGGTGAATGCCACCATTAGGAAGGTATAGAGGGATTCCGAGTAGAGCCAGCCGTCATAGATAAAGAGTCCTGGATAGATTGAGGCTATAGCACCTGTGATCAGAGCAATGCGTTTCCCAAACATATCTTTTGCAAAGAGGTAAACAAGCACACAGGTCGCTGAACCGAGAAAGGAGAAAAAAAGGCGCGCATAGAAATTCTTTGGCCCTGTGATGAAATAGATCACGGACATAATAAAGGGCCAAAGAGGGGCTCGATTAGTAACGTGACCATTAGGGGCGTAGCAGAAGCAATGGTCAGTTACCAGATGTTTAGCCAAGTTATTGTAGAGTTCTGCATCGAACTCTGGAATATAGTGTCGCGCTACAGTAAGATTGTAGCCAATACGGATGAGTAGCGCAAGCCCAAAAATACTTATGATGGGCAGGTAAGTTCGTACATTTTTCATGCAACACTATTTTCTTGTAGTGTATATTATTGGCTATAAAACCTACATCTTAGCCGAGTAACTGGTTTAATAGTAACTATTCTTATGCATATACCCTGGGGATATGGGCGTTTGGTTGCTGAGGTACCTATGTCCTTAGCTGACTCACCTCTACGCTGGCCACTTAGTTCACATAGGTAAAACGAGAAAAGGTTGATATTGCGTGGAAGATAAACCTGTTCATGGAGATGAGCAGCTACCATATGTAGACGGCGATACTCCCTACTATGAATATTCGTCTTCGCGGCGCCCGACGCAGCCAATGACCCCGTCGTCTCTGCCACCATCACCGCCGTCACCGAAGCCACCGAAAAGGACGCGCAACAGGACCCTGCTGCTCATCCTGGCAATCGTGAGCATGATCCTGGTGGTAGTTGTGGTCTTCCTGTCAGGTCTCTCCTACATCCTCTACCGTCAATTCCCACCCGCGAAGACGCCTATCACGACATTGCCTGCACGGGCACCAACACATCAGGCGACGCCAAACGCCACTTTTCGCTCGACCCGTTGCCCATTTCATCCTGGTGACGGCATAGTGGATGGACAGACGGTCAGGTGTGGCTATGTGGCGGTCCCCGAGAACCGTAGTAATCCCAATGGGGCTAAAGTGCAACTGGCCGTGGCAATCTTCAAGTCTCAACACGTCCAGCATGATCCTTATCCTGTAGTTCGCCTTGAAGGTGGCCCTGGCGGTCCGTCGCTGGATAACTGGGCAAACGCTATCACGAGCGAGAATTATGCTAGATTTGTATTCAATCACGACTTGATCATGTTTGATCAGCGCGGAACGGGCTACTCCACTCCTTCGCTTAAGTGCCCCGAGACGTTGCAATTCCAATTTGAGACCCTGGATAAGCACTTGAGTGCGAGCAACTACGAGCGCTTGCAATTGCAAGCGTTACGCACATGTCATGATCGCCTGGTTCGGTCGGGCATTGACCTGAATGCGTTTAATTCGTTGGAGAACGCGGCTGATGTACATGATCTGATTCTGGCTCTCGGTTACAGGCAGGCGAATCTCTATGGGGTCTCGTATGGCACGCGACTGGCCCTCACTACCATGCGCCTGTTTCCATCGGTGGTTCGCGGCGTGGTGCTGGACTCAGTGTATCCGCCGCAGGAGAACCGTACCGATTTACCAGGCGCAGCACAGCGTGCCTTCAATGTGCTGTTTCAGGGCTGTGCCGCTGATGCTCACTGTAATCGTCTCTATCCCCACCTGGATAGTGTTTTCTACCGGCTTATCACGGAACTCAACGCCAGCCCCGCTCGCTTTCAAACAACCGATGCCACAACAAACAAGAGCTATAACGTGGTGATGACGGGTGATGATTTTGTGTTTGTGCTGTTTAGTGCGCTTTATGCAACACCAATCATACCCGTGCTGCCACAGATGATCTTTCAGGTGCGTGATCACAACTCTACACTGCTCTCGCAAATATATGGACTTGTCCAGTTCGACGATACCTTCAGCGATGGCATGTTCTATTCGGATGAGTGTAGCGAAGACTGGGATTTTCTGAAGCATCAGGACATCGCGGCTGCCATGCAAGGAATCACGCCCCGGATTCAACCTGCGCTCCAGGATGATCTGCAGCTGGAGTACGACGCCTGCCGGCAGTGGCATGTGCAACAGTCGCCCATTGCTCAGAAGCAGCCAGTAGTGAGCGACATCCCCACGCTGGTGCTCTCCGATGAGTATGACCCCATTACGCCGCCAGCAAATGGCAAGCTCGCGGCTCAAACGCTCAAGAACAGCTACTACTTCCTCTTTCCCGGCCTGGGTCACGGTGCAGAATACAATTCGCCATGCGTGAACAGCATCATTTCTGCGTTTGACGATACTCCGACACAAAAACCGTCAGCTGCCTGTGTGACAGGTATGGGGGAGCCGAATTTCGTGTAGGCGCGGATATGGCCGTCGAGTCGGAGCAGTGAAAATCCCTTTGGGCAATACATTTCAAAGAAGAGACCATCTCGCTTTGTCATACTGAATCAGCTTCGTTTGATTCGCAAAACGTCTTATTTGAAATGTATTGATCCTTGTGGGTACCTGCAGGAGAGCTGAGAGGCTCTCCTGCAGGTATTAGCGGTTACGGGATGGTGACGGTGGCAACGACCTGCTGCTGGCGGTTGGCGGGATTGGTGCCGTCGTTGTACGTGCTCACAAAGCTCGATATGTTCGTCGAGCCATTCGTTGTGTTGCCGAAGTAGTCGCCGATGAAGGTCGTGATGCAGGTGGCGCACGACGTGTGTGGCGCGTTCAACTGCGGGTCCCAGGTGTGCTGGGTGAGCCGGATGTTGTGCCCGAGAGGCGTAAGGGTGACATCGTAGAACTGCACACTGGCGTTGACGCAGTAGTTGCTGGCACCGTATGGAGGCAGACTGCCCGCGTAATTGGGGTTGACCCGGTCAAGGGCGAGGCCAGCAGCGGCAGCCTCGGCAGTTCCAGGAGCAGGACAACTGAGGCGGCGGTCGTAGAAAGCCACACTCACTCTTCCGGTGGCCGCGACGGTCAGGTTGGGTTGGAACTCATCGACTTTCGTTTGGTTATCGTTGACCTGGATGGGAGCCGTCCAACTCTTGCCGCCATCGTAGGAAGCCGCCAGCAGGATGTTCGTCACGCCCGCGCTGTAGTCCTCCCAGGTCACGTAGAGCGGATAGTGGCCCCCGACGAGGTGGTTGCCCACGCCAAAACTGTTGAGGATGCCATCGCGGAAGGTCGTGTTGGCGTAGCGAAACGGTGGCGCGGCGATGTTGTCGGCGACCGTTGAGACAGTTGTCCAGGTGACCCCGCCGTCGGTGGACCGATCGAGGGCGATCTTGTCAAAGCTAAACTTCATCGCTGGCTTGGTCGTGGTGAGGGTCGTATAGACCGTCCCA
>VBHS01000208.1 GCA_005881295.1 Chloroflexota bacterium | reverse complement strand
TCGAGGACCAGTTCGAGATTCTGAGCGATGAACAACGCTTGCTCCCGAAAATTTACCTCGAGCACAACACCCCGAAGCCGGACGCCGTCAATACACGTCACCCCGTCGATGATCCCTATATACTGCTGGTCCATGTGACGCACTACAACCGCCTGATGTGGGATAACGGACGCACCCCGACTGTGGTCATTGAGCACAGTGTCGCTATTGATCCCTCGATTCGCTATAGCGGGCATATCGAGCGAGGTATCACGGTCATCAACGGGATGCAGAAGCGGCCCCGCATTGCCGGGTATGACATCTTTCAACACGCGCAACACAGGACACCGCTTGAAGCTGTAGGCATGGGAACGGAAGAGTTTGGCGGCCTTGGCGATGTGCCATACCGTGATCTACACCGCCGTGTCGCAGAGTACCGCTACTTGTTCAGCCCCATACGCTATACCAGCCTGCCGCTGGCTGTAATAGAAGCCATGACTATAGGAATGCCCGTTGTCGCCCTGGCGACGACAGAGCTGCCCACGGTCATCAACAATGGCGTAACAGGCTTTATCTCCTGTGATATCGACAAGCTCATCGATGCAATGCAATTCTTACTTACTAACCCGGACGAGGCGCGCCGTATAGGGGAAAATGCGCGTGTCGCGGCCGGCGTTCGATTTGGCTTGGACCGCTTCATTCACGACTGGCAGCATGCTTTCGCACTCGCGAGAAGCAATACCCGCTATGCCCATGTCGGATGAGGTCTTAGCTTGTCTCAGGCCTGACCAGAAACAGGAACCTTGTATGAGAAGAAACCCAGAGGTGAGCCAGAGGCTCCTGGGGCTCTCGTTGAGCGTTCATGTTCGCCAGGCCTTTATTGAGAGGAATAACTTAGATGGATCGACTCATGCGTATAGCGTTTCTTAGCGAACATGCCAGCCCGGTAGCCTTACTTGGTGGCGCGGATGCTGGTGGTCAAAATGTCTATGTTGACGAAGTAAGTCGCAATCTTGCACGACGCGGGTATGCCGTCGATGTCTTCACGCGCCGGGATAGTTCTGACGCGCCTGAAATCATTGACTGGGCGCCAGGAGTGCGTGTTGTGAATCTGAAGGCTGGACCACCGAAGCCGCGTCCAAAGGATGAATTATGGCCATTCATGTCGCAGTTTCGCGATTCGTTCTTGCGCTTTATGGTGAGGGACGAGGCGCGTTACGACCTGCTCCATGGTAATTTCTGGATGTCTGGCTGGGTAGTTACCGAATTGCGGCAGCGCCTTGACATCCCCGCCGTCCAGATATTCCACGCGACCGGCAAGACCAAGCGCAGGCACCAGAAGAAAGTCGATACCAGCCCGGGTGATCGCATCAAGACTGAACTGCGTATTGTGCGCAACGTAGATAGGTTGATCGCGCAGTGTCCAGCGGAACAGGCTGAGCTGATTAACGATTACGAGGCAGATCCAGCTAAGGTCGTGGTTATTCCTTCAGCGGTCAATACCCAGGTCTTCAAACCTGTCTCACAGGCTGAAGCGCGCAAACGCCTTGGGCTAGAGCAAGAGGGCAGGATCATTGTCTACGTCGGGCGCATGCTTCCACGTAAAGATATTCGCAATATCGTACGAGCGCTTGCCTTGCTGGCGCAGCAGGAAGAGAAGGGCACAGATTCGACGCTGCCGCAGGCGACACTGATGGTAGTTGGAGGAGAAACGGTAGAGCCTGATCCGGAGGCGACGCCCGAGATAGGAGAGCTACAGCGGTTGGCGGCGGAACTTGGCGTCTCAGAACGGGTACGTTTTATTGGCAAGCGCCAGGCTAACGAACTGCGCTATTACTATTGCGCGGGCGATGTCGCGGTCACCACGCCCTGGTATGAGCCGTTCGGCCTGACCCCTCTTGAAGGGATGGCCTGTGGTCGAGCGGTGATCGGCTCCGCGGTCGGTGGCATCACCTATACCATCAAAGACGGTGAAACAGGCCTGCTCGTGCCGCCGCGTAACCCCGAAGCGCTCGCCGCCAGCCTACGGGAACTACTCAGCCAGCCTGAACGCTGCAAGCAAATGGGGCAGGCTGCGCGCAAAAGAGTAGAGCGAGAGTTTACGTGGTCAATCGTCGCCATGCGCACCGCCGCACTTTACGAGACGGTTCTAGCGGAACGCAGGCATGAGAGTCTGCCGGTAGATACGACACCCTTATCAATAGTGTCCTTGCCTAAAGTACCAGAGAGCAATCCCTAGAAAGATACGAACATGGCCCTGGTTGATATTCTCATTCCGACCTATGGACGCAAGACTGGCCTGGCAGTCGTTTTAACCAGCCTGTTCGGCCAGACATTCGGCGATTTTAACGTCATCGTCTCAGACCAGACGAAAGAGGGTGAGACCTATCTCGAGAGTATCGAGATCCAGACATTAGCGCAGGCTCTCAGGTGGCAGGGGCATGAGGTGACATTGCACAGGCACCTGCCGCGCCGCGGATTAGCGGAGCAGAGACAGTTTCTGCTCGAGCTGAGCAGCGCGCCCTACGTCCACTACCTCGACGATGATGTCCTGCTCGATCCATCGGCGCTGGCACGCATGTTGAGTGTGATTCAGATTGATAAGTGCGGCTTCGTTGGCTGCGCGGCAACGGGTCTGAGTTATCTTGACGATATACGCCCGCACCAGCAGCAGATCGAAATCTGGACGGGGCCAGTAGTCCCCGAGCCCTTCGAGCCCAATACCATTCCATGGGAGCGCCATAAAGTCAATAACGCGGCTAACCCGCTGCATTTGGAGCAACAGCTTGTAACGAATGGCAACCTTGTACGCTACAAGGTCGCCTGGATAGGGGGAGCTAACGTCCTTTACGATCGTGCCAGGCTGCTTGATGTCGGTGGGTTCTCCTGGCGGCAGCGCTTACCCCCGGAACATGCCGGTGAAGAGGTCGTGGTCCAGTTCCTGCTCATTCGTAAATATGGCGGCTGTGGTATTCTACCAAGTGGTACGTATCATCTCGGCTTGCCGACCTCAATCGAGGACCGCAGGCACAATGCAACAGAACTGTTTGAGGACCTTGTGAAGGAATTTAACGTTCACCCGGCAGTACCGATGGGAGGAAAAACATGAACGATAACCCCCTACAAGGGAAAGTAGCCCTGGTGACAGGGGCAGGAAGTGGCCTCGGGGAAGCAACGGCGCTCTCCGTCGATGAGATGACCATTGAGCAATGGGACCAGGTGATCAATGTCAACCTGCGCGGGCCATTTCTGCTGGCAAAGGCGGCGCTACCGCTTATGCGACGGCAACACTCAGGCCATATCATCAATGTCGCATCGACGGCTGCGACCCGCGCCTGGGCAAACGCCTCAGCTTACCATGCCTCTAAGTGGGGGCTGGTCGGCTTCAGCCGCGGGCTTGGCGTCGAGGGGCGAGCCGATGGCATCCGCGTGACGACGATTATCCCCGGCGGCATGCGCACGCACTTCTTTGATCGTTTCACCGAACAGGGTATCCCTATGCCGGAGCAGCAGAACCTGCAAGACCCGGCCAACGTGGCAAGGGTGATCGTCTTCGCGACACAGGTTCCCCCCGAGTCGGCTCTGCAGGAGGTGATTATCACCCCCATGATGGAGACGAGCTGGCCATAAATAAAAGAAGAAAAAACCATGTCCACCATCACGCTTTTAGGCACGGGAACATGCCAGATTGAAGTCGAGCGGCGCGCATCCAGCGTCTTGCTGGATTTAGAGGGCATGTATGTGCTCTTCGACTGTGGCCATGGCGTAGTGCAACGACTACTGGAGGCGGGCGTCCGGCACAACCAGTTGGAGCATATCGTGCTCTCCCACTTCCACCCCGATCATGTATCGGATATCATCTCATTTCTGCAGGCAGGAGCATGGTCGCAGAGAGACCCTCGCACGACAGATATTCATATTTATGGGCCAACGGGTGTACAGAAGATTATCGATGGCCTGCTGCAGGTCTTTGGCCCTGGCAGTCTGCAACAGCCCTCGTACAAGATTGTCGTACACGAAATTACACAGCAGCAGTTTGAGATAGGCTCCCATCGCTTCGATTTCGTCAGCTTGCCGCCGGCCGGCAATCATGGCCTGGGCTTTACGTGGAATGGCAAACGCTACGCCGTCACTGGTGACTCCCACTTTCACGATGATGAGATAGCCTTCCTGCGCGACGTTGATCTCGCCATCATCGATTCGGGTCATATCGAAGATAGAGAGATTGTGCAATTGGCGGTCTCCTCTCAAGCCAAGACAATTGTGTGCTCGCACCTCTACAGAGAAATTGATGCGAAGCAGTTACAAGCCCAGGCCGCCGGTGCCGGGTACCGGGGGACAATCCTGGTTGGAAGAGATTTGATGTCTTTCGTAATTTGATTATGGAGCCAAACCCACCGTAGCACAAAAACAGGAAAGGATTATTAATATCATGGCAGAGACAATGAATATCCAGGCGACATATGGTGCTGGCCAATCTTTCAATATCGCGACAGGTACCGGCCACACAGTCACCCTCGATGGCGGGCATCACTCTGGCGCTAGTCCTATGGAATTGCTTCTGGCGAGCCTGGCGGGCTGCTCGGGCATCAGCATCATCTCCATCCTGCAGAAGAAGCAGGAAGACGTGACGCACTACGAAATACACGTCCAGGGAGTACGGGCAGCAGTTCACCCCCTGGTATTCGTGGAGATTACGGCAGAACACATTATTACCGGTCACCACGTCCGCCCACAGTCGGTGGAAAGGGCAATCGAGCTCGCTGAGACGCGCTACTGTGGCGTGAGTATTATGCTCGGCAAGGCCACGCAGCTCAAGCACATCTATCGCATTAACGAGGCTGAGTAGAACATGAGCCATCCCGAATTTTTGCTGAGGAGCCAGGGCGACCGCAAGGGATCGCCCCTACTATACCACGCATCGGCTTGCGAAGCCGTGTATAGTAGGGGCGATCCCTTGCGGTCGCCCTTGAGGAGGGGCCTAAGTTCGCGCCTATGACCGCTTCAAGCCTGTCGGTACATTTCGGGATGGCTCATGTTGCATAGACCACATTACGGTTTAAGCACGACTTTGATACACTCATCCTCTTTGTGTTTGAAAATGTCGTAGCCACTAGGCGCCTCTTCCAGGCTCAAGCGGTGAGTGATAACGAACGAGGGATCGATCTCGCCTCGCTGAATGCGCTCAAGCAATGGGCGCAAGTAGCGGTGCACATGCGTCTGTCCCATCTTGAAGGTCAATGCCTTGGCAAAAGCGGCCCCAAAAGGCACCGAGCTTGCTGAGACACGCTACTGTGGCGTGAGTATTATGCTCCGCAAGGCCACACAGCTCAAGCACATCTATCGCATTAACGAGGCTGAGTAGGACAGAACCACAAGGGGACAGAGGAACCATGACGATTCTCGCGGTCGCCCTTGCTTCAGACTCGATTGTTTTCTCTGTCAACCTGTAAAATTTTCTCCAACAATTTGAAGCTTATCACCAAATATATTGACAAATTTTACTGATATATGCTAATATTACCATGTGGTTAACGATAAACACCAAATTCAAACAGATATTGACCAGGCACCTGGCGAAACGTTCAAACATTGATGCTTCTTAAAGAGGCCTATTATTGGAGAACCGGCGACGCTTCATTGAAACGTAAGGGTATCCTTCACAGGTACCCTGAATTGGTGACATCG
Source organism: Chloroflexota bacterium (assembly GCA_005881295.1). Lineage (GTDB taxonomy): Bacteria > Chloroflexota > Ktedonobacteria > Ktedonobacterales > Ktedonobacteraceae > UBA11361. The sequence goes on along the minus strand of VBHS01000208.1, from coordinate 2,323 downwards.
GCATTTAGAAGAGAGATATCACTGTTAGATATCTCCACAAAGGAGTACATGCATGCATCAACTGATTACGAAAGACCCTGTGAGTGGCGGTGAACTGATCGTCACCAGGCTTGAATGTCCCGATAGCGGTATCGTCATCGAGGGACAATTCAGCCTGGGGTGGATTGGCCGTCTCTCTCGCGAGCAACTTGACTTTGTCGAGATGCTGGTCAAGTATCGCGGCAACATTCAAAAATTAGCCGCTGAAATGGATGTTGCCTACAATACTGCGCGCAGCCGCCTGGACGAAATTGTTACCGCGCTTGGTGGCGCACCTGAAAACGATGGACGTGCTGATCGCCGCGCCATTCTCGACCGCCTTGCCTCTAAAGAGATCAGCGTAGAAGAGGCAATGCGCTTGATGAAGGGTTAAATGGATGGCAGCCTCAACCGATGAGCGCAACCGAATACTGCACCTTGTCGAAGCGGGCAAAGTGACAGCTGAAGAAGCCGCACGCTTATTGGATACACTCGATTCGCAGCAAGATCCCATTAACGAAAGCAGGCGTAAACGCACAGTGCGGGTGCGTGTGACGAACCTGGCTACCAACCGGCAGAAAGCCACCGTGACCATTCCCGTGAGCCTCATAGAGGTCGGCCTGCGCCTGGGAACACGACTGGTACCACAGATTCGCGGCAGCGCACTTGAAGACTTGCTGCGCGCCAGTGAAAGCGGTGCCACTGGCCGGCTACTTGATCTACAGGACCTGGAAGAGGGAGAACGTATAGAGATTTTCGCCGAGTAGCGAACAGAGATAGCATTACATATGGAGGATTCAATGGCCCAACAAACATTTTCAGTTGGCAAGGCACCACGAGTAATCATCACACGTATTGGTGGCGACTTGAGTGTGCGTACCTGGAAAGAACAGGCAATCAGCGTTGAGACTGAGGGCCATGGAACTCTTGCAGGTATCCACCCGGAAGGTGACACACTCACCATCATCGATTGCGACAGAGATATCAAGCTGATAATGCCTGAAGACGCAGGCATCAAATCATCAAACGTCAAAGGTGACGTAGCGATTGAGGGGATACGACGAGTCGAATTAGAGAGCATCGCTGGCGATGCCACGATCAAGAATGTCAGCGGTGACGCTGGGCTGGAGAACATCAGTCGGAGGAAATAGCGACTGCATTGCGCTGTGGTGTCGTCGGTGGTGACTGCGAAATCAAAGGGAGCGCGCGCACCGGCATCACAATTGGTAATGTTGGCAGCGACTTGAGTGTCAGTGGCGCCGCTTATATACAGCTTGGCAACGCGGGCGGCGACTGCTCGCTGCGTGATGTACAGGGTGATGCCGAACTGGGATATATCGGCGGTGATGTCAGCTTCAGTGGCGTTGGCGGCAACGTACAGGTCGGTCGCATCGGAGGGGATGCGTCTTTGAAGGGATTACAGGCCAGCATAGAGGTTGGCAGCGTCGGGGGAGATCTTTCGCTGCAGGCCGCTTTTCCGGTTGATAGCCGCGCACGCCTGAACGTCGGTGGCGACGCCGTCGTTGTATTACCGGACAACCCGAATTTGAGCATTCAAGCCAACGTCGGGGGTGATATCAGTGGCCGTTCTATCATTGCCAGCAGGAGTGGGAAGATGATCAGTCTGAACTACGGGGATGGCGCAGCTCACCTCGAATTGAACGTCGGCGGTGACCTGGCGCTGCGCGGCGGTGGTGATCCGCGTAATTCCAGCAGCACGAGTGGCTCCTGGGGATGGGATGAATTTGGACGTGAGATGTCCAGCTTTGGACTTGAGATGAGCAAGCTAGGCCAGGAATTGAGCCGCGAGATAGCCGCGGCTTTCAGCGAAGCAAGCTGGTCCCAGGGAGCCGATATTGCCGATTCTATTGCCCGCAAAGCCGAGGAGCAGGCGCGTCGCGCGCAACGCAAAGCCGAGGAGCAGACACGCCGTGCCAACGAGCGAGCATCTCGTATCAACGTTCGTTTCAACGATCGCGAGTGGCGGCTCGACCCCGAGCGGCTGGATCGCATCAAAGAACAGGCACGCCGCGCCGCCTCCGAAGGGATAAGTGGTGCGCTTGAAGCTGTGGAACGGGCCGTGAGTAATCTCGGAGTGCCAAAGACACCACCGCCACCAAAGCCGCCAACGCCACCAGCACCGCCACATGGTGTGCCGCCAGTGCCGCCACAACCACCTTATGCTGCACAGCAAGGGACGGACCACGGCGAACAGGAAAGTCAACCAACAGCGAATGGGGATGGGGACGCCAGTGCCACGACATCCCAGCCAGCGCCCGAGTATAATCTCGAGCAGGAACGCGAG
>VBHS01000334.1 GCA_005881295.1 Chloroflexota bacterium | reverse complement strand
CTGCATCTCCGTCTTGAATGCCTCTTGAGTCTCGGGTCGCACCTCCACAGTCCGCAGGTTCCGCCGGTCCATCGTGCGCAGACAGTCCAGGATGTATGTGATCTGAGCTTCGATCATGTAGATCATCGAATTGTGACCCAGGCCAGTGTTTGGGCCGATCAGCAAAAACAGGTTGGGAAACCCCGAGACGGTTGCCCCGAGATAGGCGTGGGGGCCTGAGCGCCAGCTGTCAGCGAGTGACTGGCCGCCGCGCCCATAAACATACTGGGGGAGCTGCGAGTCGGTCACATGAAAGCCGGTCCCGCAAATGATCGTGTCGATCTCCTGCTCTCTACCATCCTCGGTCACAATGCTGTTCGCCCGCACTTCGCGAATCCGCTCGGTGATGACCTCGACATTGGACTGGGCGAGCGCCGGATAGAAGTCATCGGACAGCAGAACGCGCTTGCAGCCCATTGTATACTGAGGCGTGAGCTTTGCCCGGAGTACAGGGTCCAGCACCTGCTGCTCCAGGTGCCGCCGAGCGAGGCACATGCCGCCCTCCATCATGCTGGGTCGGTAGACAAACCCAAGCGCTATTAACTCCTGCCGCCAGTAGATCCTGGTGCGCACGAAGCGCTGGGTGATGGGTAGGATGCGAAACATCGCGCGCTGCCAGGTGGGGATCGGATGATCTTGACGGGGTAAAATCCAGGGCGGCGTACGCTGGAACAGGGAGAGGTGGCCGACGTGCGGCTGGATCTGCGGGACAAACTGGATAACCGACGCCCCTGTCCCAATCACGGCCACGCGCTTCCCCGTGAGGTCGTAGTCGTGATTCCACCGTGCCGAGTGGAACAGGACACCCTCGAAGTGCTCAATGCCTGGAACCGAAGGAAGCGACGGTTCGCTGAGCGGTCCGTTGCCGAGGATGAGGATATCAGCAGTAATCTGACCCTGCGTTGTGGTAATGTGCCAGCATTGATCGTCTTCGTGCCATGAAGCATTCAGCAATTCACAGTTCCACCGGATGTGAGGAAGGATGCCAAAACGCTTCGCGCAGCTGCGTAAATAATCCCGGATCTCGTGCCAGGGAGAGTATGCGCGGCTCCAATGCGGATTGAGCGCGAAGGAGAAGGAGTACAGGTGCGAGGGGATGTCGCAGGCACAGCCCGGGTAGGTGTTGTCGCGCCATGTTCCCCCGATGTCTGCCGCCCGCTCGATTACCACAAAGTCTTCCTGGCCTCGTTGCTTGAGTCTAATCGCCATGCCCAGCCCGGAGAACCCCGTCCCCAAAATGGCCACACGAACGTGGCGGGCACGCGCTTCGTCTTTAGATGCGTCAGATGACCCACCTGGAAGGGTCGTGCGCTGCTGGTTGCCAGAAAGCGTCCTGCCGCCGCTGCTCGCAAAAGCCCGGAACATGATTGCTTCCTCCAATAAAT
>VBHS01000333.1 GCA_005881295.1 Chloroflexota bacterium | reverse complement strand
CTCGTGAAGCAGATGGTCGCTCGTGCCAATGACTTCGGCTTCCCTGGCAACCAGTTCCCGGTAGGTATCGATCTCAAGCGGCTTATCGCTGATACCCGCCACGACCGCGCGGCCCATGACCGCCAACGATTGCACGGCTTGCATCATCGTCTGCGGAAGTCCGATCATCTCGAGCGCAACGTCCACCCCTTTGCCTTTGGTGAGCCCGCGTATCTCGGCGACCGCATCGTTCGACCTGCCATTCACCGGAATCGCTCTGTATTTTTCAGCCAGTCCTAGCTTGTCTGCGTTGATATCTACAGCGTAGACATCGAGCGCGCCAAAGGCATACGCAAGCTGAACTGCCGATATGCCTAGTCCGCCCACGCCAAAGATGGCAACGGTCTCGCCACTCTTGAGTCTCGACTTGCGCAGGGCGTGGAAGGCGGTGGACGACGAACACATCAGGATCGCGCCGTGCTCAAAGGGGATTTCGCCGGGTAGGTGCAGGGCATTACGTTCCGGCACGGCGACGTATTCGGCATAGCCGCCATCGGCATAACGCCCCACCATAGAGCCCCGCACGCAGAATTGTTCGTTGCCGGCACTGCAATAGAAGCAGTTGCCGCAGCTCAAGACGTAATGCACGCAGACGCGGTCGCCCACCTTGACAGATGTTACCTGCTTGCCCACCTGTTCAACCACACCCGCGACCTCGTGCCCCAGCGTCCTGGGCAATGGTCGCACAGGCGATTTTCCCGCTCGATAGTGGACGTCGGTGTGACAAATGCCCGCAGCCCGAACGCGCACCAGCACATCGTCATCACCGATCGTGGGCACTGGGATTTCTTGCATCTGTAGGGGACGATGAACCTCGACCAGGCGTACGGCTTTCATGCAGCTGTTCTCCTTCGCTGTCTTCTGCGTCGTCTTAGTTCTGCTCAACCACGGTTTGTGATTGCTCGCCCCATTGCATAGAAAGGACGCCCCAGATGAAGCAGTTTACCACCATTGAAAAACTTGACACCGGCATTCTTTATGCCGTTGAGCTTGCCTCAACGTAAGCAGCAAACAATCCGCCTGGCAGAAAGCGATGACTGCCTCGCTCTTCATTGAAATCAAACGTGGATTGCTAATGTAAGCTTAACGCCTGTTTGTTTTATTCTCAGCCAATAAACAGCGCGGAACCGTCTGTGTCCATCAACAGGTCCGTTCCTTGTAGTTAGAGGAGGTCAAACGTGGATTACTCCCCTCCACCAGAAGATAGTTCTATGCTTGGTACTCAATTCCGGAGCATACCACTCACTCCCTGGCAAGATATCACCTCCCTGGACACCCAACCTCAGAGGATACCCCTACCGCAAAAACCGCGCCGAGTATCTCGTAATACACGCAGGCACCTTGCCATCGTCCTCCTGCTCAGTATAAGCCTCCTCATCGTCGTGAGCGCAACTATTATCGTACCTGTGCTCAAAACTCGGAGTGTGGTACCGAACCCAACTCTGACTCCGCGAGCAGTAGCAACTTCCACACCGACACCGACACCGATTTTTGATCCTGATCAGGGAGCGGTGTTACCCACACATCGCGTCGTTGCATTTTATGCAGTACCCTTTGCGGAGCCTACCGGCCCTGGCTATGAACCCACTGATACCATGCTTGCAGCACTGAGGCAGCAGGGAGCCGCCTATGAGCAACTTGACCCTAAGCATCCAGTGCAACTGGGAATTGATCTCGTCGTCAGTGTCCCAGACGGTTTTCCTGGCCCACAGAACAGCTATAGCCATCATGTTGATGCTGGAACTATCCAGTCCTACATAGATTTCTGTAGCAAGAACGATCTTCTTCTGTTTCTTGACCTCAACTTTGGGCTGTCCCCTATCATGGATGAAGTTAAATTCTTTTTACCATATTTAGAGAAGTATGCTTTCGTGCATATGGCAATTGATCCTGAATGGATGTTCCCTCGTCGTAATGGTATTCCTGGGGTAAATTTAAGCAATGTACGCGCATCGGATTTGAACCCTATCATTGAGGCAATCGCTGAAATCCCCATGCAGTTTCATGTCCCTCGAAAGATTTTGATTATTCACCAGTACCGTCCCGATGGTGATGGCTTAAAAGACCCCTCTGATCCTGGGCAGGCAGAGATTGCGGATAAACGTAACCTGCTCTTTGATCCGCGTGTTGATGTGGTAATTCATGTTGATAGCGTCGGTGGCTATTCTGGCGATATTCAGGATAAAAGGTTTCAATACAGTGAGTGGGTTCAACAGGATATGAAAAAGTACAGCAACTTTCTCTATGGCGGCTTTAAGTTGTTTTACCAGCATGAAGCCAAAATACGGTTGATGACGCCAAAGGAAGTCCTCTCGCTCGACCCACCGCCAATGGTGGTGACGTATGGAAATTAGTACGACAGTGACATTTGCGTATACAGGCGATACAATGGCATCACTATTCCATAGCTGCGATATAAGTGAAGAACTCGCGGGCAAACGCATCCACTTTGCCAAAAGATGTGTTAAGTAGCTTCAACAGCTGATTCTACCCCTTCGATGAAGGCCTTCACTGTCGATAGGTAGAGTTCCCGCTCTTCAACATGAGCCATATGAGAACTCTGCTCGAAGAGTATCCACTCTGAACCGGCAATGCCCTTGTGCAAGACTTCATTGATCAGCGGGGTTGACTCGTCATAGCTCCCCGATGTGATCAATGTCGGGACGTG
>VBHS01000293.1 GCA_005881295.1 Chloroflexota bacterium | reverse complement strand
CTGTACAGCAGCTGCTCCAACCCCTGGAGAAACGCCGCTCGCTGCATTCTCAAAATGTGATAGGTGTGTATGATTGGGGCATTGATGGAACGCATGCTTACATCGCTACCGACCCGCCCCGGGGCATCACTTTGCGCCACGTACTGGACAACGAGAATATCGATGGACCACGCGCGCTTGACCTCCTGCGACAAATGATACAGGGAGTGAAGGTATTACATGAGCAGGGTATAGTAGGGATAGACCTGCGTCCACAACTCATCACGGTAGACTCATTAACAGTGACTGACCGCGTGCAACTTGACGACGTCGGGTTACGTTCGCTGCTCAATGCACTCGGCTACATCAGTAGTCAGCGGATTGATGATATAGGTTTTCTTGATCCGCGCTACTCTCCACCTGAATATATCGTTGGAGGAGGGCCGGTAGGTCCGTGGAGCGATGTCTACCAACTAGGGTTACTACTCTTTGAGATGGTTACTGGCCGTCTACCGTTTGTCGGTAAAAATGCTGCTGAGACGGGTGTGCTGCAAAGCACAGGCGCTGTGCCTCGCATGGCGCAGTACAAGCATGATACGCCGCCAGCGCTCCAGGAAATGTTGGATCGCGCGCTGGCAAAGAATCCTTACGCACGCTTTGCTGATGCCGCAAGTATGCTTGCTGCTCTGGAATCAATTCAGCTTCCTCGTCGTTCTACCTCGGGGGAATGGCGTATGATGGGTGATTCACCGACTGGCCCTGATGTGGGACAGGCGGCGCGTGGCGCTGGTACGACGGGCGAAATGCAGCGCATTGAGAACGATATCGCCTTGAGTGCGACGCTCATTGGTAACTCCCCGACCGCTTCCCCGGTGCTGTCTGACCCGGCGCGAACGCTGCCAGAAACCGCGAACGTCTACGCTTACCTGTGTTATGAGAAGAGCGGCGCGGAGACCCAATGTTTCGCCATCACCAGGAAAAATGTCGTTGTTGGTAGAACGGACCCGAAGCGAGGTATCAGCCCCGACATTGATCTTACTGCTATCGATCAGAAAATGACCGTGTCCCGCCAACATGTACGCATTCGTTACGAGGAAACCTTTTTCTATATCGAGGATCTCAAGAGCCGCAACAAGACGCGCCTGGGTGAATTAACGCTTGTACCTCTCAAACCTGAGTTATTGCAGCATGGCGATGTCGTACATTGTGGGAGTGTACGGCTGGTATTCAGGGTTCCGGGTGTGCGAGATACGCCAGTGTATAAGATATAGCACGGAGGTGGAAGCTGGCTCAGATACGCTTCAGCTTGATATGTTTAACTCAGGTTGTCTTTGCGATGGCGAGCAAATCAGCCAGCAGACCCTGACCGGTTTGTAATCTGCCAGCACCAGGACCAATCACAGTCACCTCTTGAAGGGTGTCACTATGGATAGTAATGGCGTTCATAACGCCATCAACGCGGGCCAGTGGGTCGCTGAGTGGTAACTCAACGGGAGCTACTTTCGCTTCCAGTATTGCATCCCCAGGATGCGATACTAATGAAGCAACCAGTTTGATGCGCTGGTCGTTCTTGTCTGCCTTCCGCACCTGTTCACTGGTGATAGCTGTGATGCCCTGGCGGTAGACCTCGTCGGGCTTGAGGGTTTGCCCAAATACCAGCGAGGCGAGAATCAGTACTTTTGCCAGTGCATCGTAGCCTTCAACGTCAGCGGTTGGGTCGGCTTCCGCGTACCCCTGAGCCTGGGCCTCAGCCAGGACCTCGCTGTAGTCACGACCGCTGACCATGGCGCTGAGAATATAGTTGGTGGTGCCATTCAGAATACCACGAATAGCCGAGATATGTGCGCCTGCCATGCCTTCGCGTATCGCGCTGAGCACCGGAGTGCCAGCCATTACCGTCGACTCCATACGCAACTGCACTCCATGCTGTTGCGCCAGCGCGAAGAGTTCCTGGGCTGCAAGTGCCGCGGGTCCCTTGTTGGCCGTAATGACGTGCATTCCCTGCGCGAGGGCCGTACGAATATGGCTCATGCCTGGTTCAGCATCGCGCAGGTTAGTCGCCGTTGCCTCCGCGAGCACATCTCCACCCGTTGCCTTGAGACCTTCCAGGCTCGTTGTCCAGTGAGTGATGCCTGGATGTTCGGTAAGAGGGCGTCTTGAAGCTGCCAGCTCCAGCAACATTGGTATATCCAGCCCGGCTTCTTGGTAGATGAAACCATGGCGAGCGTTGGCCACGCTGACGAGCGTTACCTCAAGTTCGAAATCGTGCCTTAGCGAAGCTCGCCGGGCAGCAAGCAATTCGGCAAACCCCTGGCCAACAGTGCCAAAGCCGATAATAGAGAGACGAAGATGTTTCATGGGCATTAAATCCAGGATAATTTCAGACGATCGAGCACACGTTTCACCGGCCCCAACTCTTCGATGCCAAGGCGACGTGCCACACGAATGTAGATGAAGATGCCTGCGAACAACTCTATGGAGAGTTTTATCAGGGCCAGCAGCGAACCTCCCAACCCCAGGGCGTGATCGTGAGTAGTGACGAAAACAAAATCGAGGACAAAGCGAAGAATCAAAAGTCCCGCCCCCATTGCCAGAGATGCCAGCAAGATACGGCCGATAAAGTTAGCCATGAGGCGCAGTTGGAGACCTCCAACGCGTTGATTCAGTATCCAGAGCAGTACAGCCGCTTCAAGCGTACCAGCAATGGAGGTAGAAAATGCTAAGGCAAACGTGCCCCACTGTAGTCCCCAGATCGCGATATTGATCAGGATAAGGCTCAGGGCAATCTTAAAGATAAACTGGAGTACGCTCACGATGACAGGTGTGAGGCTGTCGCGCAGGGCGTAGAATGCGCGTGTAAGGATTTCGACCGAGGCGAGACCGGCCAGGCCAACAGCAAAGCCTGCGAGAGGAAACGTGGTGAAAACTGCGCTCTGCAGATCGTATCTACCATGTTCGAGGAGCACCTGGACGATTGGCAGTCCTAAGACAATCAACCCCACACTCGAAGGAATCGACATAAACAGGATGCTGCGCAGCGTTTCCTGGATGATGCTGCGATAACGATCGAAGCGTTCCTTTGCGACGTTCTCTGCTAAAGTTGGAAAGGCTGCGGTGGAAACTGCCATACCGAAAATACCGAGAGGCAGCAGCAATATCTGGAGCGCTTGATAGTACTGGGTGACCAGGCCACTGGCGGCAACTGCAACGAAGGAAACACCAAGATAAGTGATGAGAAAGCGGTCAACAAAAATGGAGAAGTAGAGCATAGCGGCATTGATAACGCGTGGTACCATCATGCGACCGACTTGAATAACGCCGGGATGTCGCCAGTCAAACGTGAAGGTGTAGCGCATACCAACTTTGACGAGGCCAGGAACCTGGATAGCAACCTGCAAGGCCGCGCCCAGGACGACGCCCCACGTTGCTGCGTAGGCAGCGGTGATATCGTTGCGCTGCGCGAAGTATGCCAGGAAGACACCGGGCAGAAGTCCAATGATAATGCCTACATTGTAGAGCACACTGCCGATCGCGGGTAAGAGAAAATTCTGACGCGCATTTAATACGGAAGTGACGATGACGCCTCCACCGAGGATAATTGCTTGCAACAACATGATGCGTGCAAGCGAAATAATCAAGTTGATGTGTACGGCATAGTCCTGCGGGCTCATAAGTGCCGGTTTCGGGTTGTAGAGTGGTATGATTTGTCCTGCAAAGATGATAGCGATCAGCGCCAGCACCATCATGATAGCAATGGCAAGGTTGAGCGCAGCGCTGGCAACATGCCAGGCGGTCTTTTCATCGTTGTCACCGACCATGTATTTTGTAAAGACGGGTATGAACGCTGAAGTAAGTGCACCGCCGGCTACGATATTGAAGATAAAATCGGGAATGTAAAACGCTTGTATATACGCGTCGGAAGTGGCGCCTGCACCAAAGACGAAGGCAAAGAGTAACGTGCGCACCAGCCCGAATACGCGGCTGACGACGAAAGCGCCCGTTAAGATAAAGGTAGCCTGGCGGATATGAACCCGCTGGATCATACCGGTATCTTGCGAGGCTTCAGAGGCAGCTTGTAGCGAGTTACCCGGCGCCATCAGTTGACCTGATGGACTACTCTGCCCCATTTGCGTCAAAGAACCTGATGGAAGAATAGGCGATACCTCTATGGGCGGAGTCGATGCTGGCGAAAATTGTGAGGGCGCTCTTGCTGGTGCACCTGGCTGTGAAGGTGGGTTAGCTCCATTGCCCCAGGATGGCGACATCTGCTCGGGAGTGGCAGGGAAGGGCGCTCTAGCCCCTGGCGATTGGTTCTTCACCCGGAATGGGAAAACACTGGCGGCATCTGGTTTCATGCCTCGCTGTTGACGGCGCATCCTCTCCTCACGCAATTGTTGCAGGCGAGCCTGGCGCAACTGCGGGAGATGTTGGGAGGGTTGGGGCACTTCATAGTACTGGTGCTCCATTCCCTGTCCAAGGCCAAGCGAACTGCCCATATCAGCGATTGGTTGCTGGTAGCGCGGTGGTATTTGCTGAAATGGCTGTCCTCCCTGAGCCTGTGGTGGATACTGAGGGGGGACTTGTTGTGGTTGCGCCTGGCGTTGAGGATACACTGGTGGCTGTGGCGCAGCCGGTGGCTGCTGCACCATTGCGTCTGGTTGTTCCTGCTCATATTGCCAGCCATAGTAGCCTTGCTGTCCTGGTGCTCCCTGCTGCGGCTGAGGCGATACTTGTTCTTCGTTTCCCACTATAGTCGCTCTATACGTCTAAAATCAATGTATTTCAGGTTATTATTGTTGCTTTTCAATAGATCGAATTTGGAAGCGCGCCGTTTCGTTGTTGCCTGTCAAGCATATCATACTCGGTGTGTTCTGACTAGTATGGGTGGACTTTGGGTTTCGCCTTATTTGACACATCCCCACAAACCCCTATACAATCCTAACAACATTCTATATGAACCGACCATGCGCAACACAGTGCGGTTCGTAGAAAACACATATCATGTGAGGTAGGAATATATTCGCTATGGAACATCTCAACGCGGTCATTCTGGCAGGTGGAAGCGGGACACGGCTGTGGCCACTTAGTACGTCCAGCTTCCCCAAGCAATTTCTGCCACTTCCCAGTGGTCAAAGTATGATACAAGAAACCCTGGCGCGCGTCGCTCCACTTATTTCACCCGAACGAGTCTGGGTAGTCACAGGACGCTCGATGGCTGGATTGGTCCGGGAGCACTTGCCATCTATCCCTGTGAGTCACATCCTGGGTGAACCGGTGGGACGCAATTCAGCGCCTGCTGTTGCCTGGATCGCAGCCCTCATTGCGCAGCATGACCCGCAGGCCATTATGGCCTCATTCCATGCCGACGCGGTAGTTGCCAATGTTGAAGCGCTTCATCAATCGCTGCGACTTGCCTATCAATTGGCCGAGCAAGGCTATCTCGTGACGCTTGGTATTAAACCGACCTCGCCCGAAACGGGCTATGGCTATATTCGTTTTGCTGATCCAGTGGGTGAAGGATATGGACACCAGGCATTTTTTGCTGAGCGCTTCGTTGAAAAACCAGACTTGTCGACGGCGCAGAGCTACCTGGAAGATGGTCATTACGTGTGGAATAGCGGGATGTTCATCTGGAAAGTAGAGGCGATTCTGGCTGAAATGCGTACCCATCTTCCCGAACTGATGCGAAAAATAGATATCATTGTCAGTGTTATGGGAACGCCGCAGGAAACCTCGACGATCAATGAAATCTGGCCGACTCTGACCTCTATTTCTATCGATAACGGTATCATGGAGAAGACGAAAAACCTTGTCGTTATACCCGCCGATCTTGGCTGGAATGATGTTGGCAACTGGGAGCAATACAGTTCGCTCTTTCCTTCGAATGCATATAGAGTGGGCGCTGTTGGTTCCCATGTCAGCCTGCAATGTCAGAACACCTTTGTCTATAATGATACATCACGCCAGGTCTATACTATTGGGCTGGAAGATATAGTTGTGGTTGAAATGGACGACAAAACCATGATTTGTCACAAGGATCATGTGCAGCGTGTGAAAGAACTGGCGGAGAGTCAGCAGAAAAAAGGCTAACAAGAGCAAGCACGTAGCATATGCGTCCAATAGCCGTGGTATCTTTGCCAGGTGTCACGGTATTTCTGTGTGCTATAATTGTATACAACATTGTTGGTGCTATGTTGTAGAAACGGAGTCTCCTGTATGCTCTCCGAACAACCCGTGCTGGGTACACGCGGTATGGTCGCCTGTGCTCACTACCTCGCCACCCAGGCTGGTCTCTCCATTCTGACACAAGGTGGAAATGCTGTTGACGCTGCCATTGCTGCTAATATGGCTACGACTGTCGTCTATCCATCGACCTGTTCGGCTGGCGGCGATATCTTTATGCTCATCTGGGAGGCCAAATCGCAGCGACTACACGCGCTGAATGGCAGTGGGCGTGCTCCAAGCCGGATGACACCTGAATATTTCATGTCCCGGGACATGAAAGAGATTCCCGAAAGAGGTCCACTCTCTATTAACGTGCCAGGTGCGGTTGATGGCTGGTTTGAGGCTCTGGAGCGTTTTGGGACACTTTCAACGGAGACAGTCTTTGCACCGGCTATTGCCTACGCGGAGGAAGGCATGCCTGTCAGCCCTAAATTGAGTGGCTGGCTACGCCGCGCTGAGCCTGTGCTCAAGGCCTGGGAGAGTACGGCATCGGTCTTCTTCCCAGGGGGGCGACTGCTCCAGCCTGGTACCATTTTACGGCAGCCTGACCTGGCCCGCACCTATCGCACGCTTGCAAAGGAGGGGCGCGACGCCTTTTATCGTGGCCCATTGGGGCGTACGATTACTGAATATATTCAAAGCTGTGGCGGCGTGCTCTCCATGGAAGATATGCAACAACATCGATCGGATTGGGTTGAGCCCCTCACAACGAATTATCGCGGGTATGATATCTACGAGTTTCCGCCGAATTCGCAAGGTATAGCTGCATTGGAAATGCTCAACATCCTTGAAGGGTATGATCTCAGGTCTCTTGGCCACCAGACTGCTGAATACTTGCATTTGATGCTGGAGGCGAAAAAGCTGGCCTTTGCAGATAGGGATCGCTACGTTTCTGACCCTGCATTTGTAGATGTACCGGTTGAGCACCTTTTGAGCAAGACGTATGCTGCGGAACAGCGTGCCAGGATCAACCCCAGGAAGGCAACGCCATACTTTGCTGCAGGACTTGAAAAAGATGGTGATACCATGTATCTTTGCGTGGCGGACAACAAAGGTAATGTCGTCTCTTTAATCCAGAGCCTCTACAATGGTTTTGGGAGCGGCATTATTGGCGGTAATACAGGTGTATTACTCCAAAACCGGGGTTCATACTTCTCCCTTGATCCGCGCCATGTGAATTACTTGCAGCCGGGGAAGCGTACGATGCACACGCTCACTCCTGCAATGGCGCTCAAGAATGGGACTCCCTACCTGGCTCTTGGATCGATGGGAGGAGATGCTCAACCGCAAATACATGTGCAGGTGCTTTCAGCCATCATCGATTTTGGTTTGAATGTTCAGCAGGCCATCTCAGCTCCGCGCTGGCGAAGTGGACCGGTGAGAGCAGCATCGCCACATAAGGGGCAAGAAGTAAGTGGTCAGCGCAGTCTCGATGAACACCTTGAGCGTAAAATAGCAGAAGTGGTCTCGATGGAGCGGCGCTTTCTGAGCGGCGTACCCCTGGAACTTGATTTACTTGGTCATCAAACCATTGTGGAAGGCTTGTGGGAAGATCGAATGGGTCATGCCCAGGCTATTCTCATCAATCCAAATACTCATATTTTTGAGGGAGCTGCCGACCCTCGTTGTGATGGTCTCGCGCTTGGTTGGTAGCAAGTTATTGTGGGCAGAAAAATAGTAGTACGGAAGGATGGAGTGTATGACCACGAAGCCATATCGACATGCAATCCCCCCAGATATTCTAGCGCTTTCGCATGAGCGTGATATGTTACGTAGAAAAGGTCAATATGACCGGGCAGATGCCTTGAAGCGGCAAATTGAGGAGGCTGGCTATGCAATTAAAGATAATCCACATGGAGCGCATTTAATTATTCTCCCAAGTATCGAAGTCGACGGCAATGTTTTCCGCACCTCGCGCCAGTTGCCTTCGCTGCTTGATGAAGCTGATAGGTGCCTCTTTTCAGTCAATATTCTGGCTCGTGATAGTTTTGAGCAGACGCAACGCTGTATCCAGGGCGTCTTGCGTTATGCCGGCAATTACGATATTGAGATCATTCTGGTTGATAACGCCTCTCGGGATGAATTGAGCATCTGGGCGGTGGCGTTACAACATTCCGATCCTCGAGTGCACGTACTACGCGTCAGCCGCGCGATGGGTGAGGCAGAAGCCAGGAACATTGGCCTGAAGCAGAGCCTCGGGCGCTACATCCTGCTGCTTGATAGTAGTGTCGAGTTTACCGGCGATGTGTTTACTCCGCTAGCAAAAACATTAGCGAACGATGGGGTCGGTATTACCGGGCTGCATGGTTTACGTACCGATGATCTTCGTCACTTCGAAGAGAGCCAGCGTTTGAATGTTGAGGCGATAGATCTACTCTGCATGGCTTTCAAGAGGAGGTTGCTAAAGAAAGCCGGTTTCTTCGATGAGGGTTATCGCTTTCCATACTATATGGATATTGATTTTAACTTTGCTATTCGAGATAACGGAGCTGAAATTGTTGTCACACCCAACTTGCCTGTGGCCTGTTATCCAGTTCTGCAACACGCTGGTCTGTCCGATGCTGAACGGACCAGGTTGACCAAAAGGAACTTCTATCGCTTCCTTGAAAAATGGGGGGATAGGGAAGATTTGTTAGAGGAAGAGTAAGGAGAAAAACATTGCAGACTTTGAAGAAGCGAGACGAGATTCCAGTGGAATTTACGTGGAATCTCGAAAGTATCTTCTCGACAAATGAGGAGTGGGAGCGCGATTTTCAAACCCTTCAACAACGTTTACCAGAATTGGAGGCACTCGCAGGAACGCTCTCACAGAGCGGGCAGGCGCTGCTAACAGTATTGCAGAAGCGTGATGAGCTGTCAAAAGAACTTGAACGCCTCTACGTCTATGCCTCGATGCGCAAAGATGAAGATACCACGAATAGTACCTATCAGGGAATGGCCGATCGCGCTGTGCAATTGTATGTGCGTCTCTCGACGATTGCCGCATACATTGAACCAGAAATACTGGCTCTACCTCAAGATAAACTTGATCGGTTCATCAAAGAGACCCCGGGGTTAGCGCTCTATGGGCAACAGTTGCATGACCTGAATCGTAAGCGGGGACATATTCGTTCGGCAGAAATTGAATCTGTACTTGCCGCGGCAGGTGAAATGGCGGAGACTCCAGGCAGTGTCTTCACCATGATTGATAACGCAGATCTAAAGCTTCCTACCATCAAAGATGAGGCGGGCGAAGAGGTAGAACTGACTAAAGGGAATTACCAGCTCTTCATTCGCAGTACGGATCGCCGGGTGCGCAAAGATGCCTTCGAGGGATTGCATAGCACGTTCTTGAAGCAGCGCAATACCATTGCATCGACGTTGGCAGCGCAGGTGAAGACAGACATCTTTTACACGACCCAGCACAACTATAGTTCGAGCCGGGAGTACGCCCTCGCTCGTTACAATATCCCGGTCAGTGTATATGACAATCTGGTCGAAACGGTAAGTGAGCACATTCCTCTGCTCAACCGCTACCTCAAGTTGCGCAAACGTATCCTGCAACTCGATGAATTGCACATGTACGATCTCTATGTCCCGATTGTTGAGGAGACGCGAGAAGAGATCAGCTATCAACAGGCGAGGGATACCGTTGTAGCGGCGTTGGCTCCTTTAGGTGAGAATTACCTTGATACGCTTAAAAAGGGGTTTACAAAGCGCTGGATCGATGTATATGAGACACCCGGCAAACGAGGTGGGGCATACAGTGGTGGTGCGTACACTACACAGCCGTTTATCCTGATGAATTATCAGAATAACCGCGATAGCATGTTTACGCTTGCTCATGAACTGGGGCACTCCCTGCACTCGTTCTACACGCGCAATTACCAGCCCTACCAGTATGGCGACTATACCATTTTTGTGGCCGAAGTCGCTTCAACGCTGAACGAAGGGCTGTTGACAGAGCACTTGTTAAAGACGACCTCTGACACTGCTCTGCGCCTGGCTATCCTCAATCACTCTTTGGAAGGTTTCCGCGGTACTCTCTTCCGCCAGACGATGTTCGCGGAATTTGAACAACAGATTCATAGCCGGGCGGAAAAGGGTGAGCCGTTAACGGCGGATTCGCTCAGCGCGCTCTATCATGGCCTTAATGAGAAGTACTATGGTGGTGAAACGTTTATCGATGAACTCATCGATATCGAGTGGGCACGTATCCCACACTTCTATAGCAGTTTCTACGTCTATCAATATGCCACGGGTATCTCTGCCGCGTCTGCCCTTGTACAGCAGATATTGCACGAGGGAAAGCCCGCCGTTGAACGCTATCTGAGGTTTCTTAGCAGCGGCTCGTCCGACTATAGTATAGAGTTACTCAAAAAAGCCGGGGTAGATATGACCTCACCGGAACCGGTACGCCAGGCTTTGGCGCTGTTTGAGTCACATCTGGCCCAGATGGAAGAGCTGATGAGGTAGAAAACGGGCAAACCAGACCACTGCCGCTCTCATGGAGCGGCAGTGGTTTTTGTCTTTTCATGTACCGGTGAAATGTATACGTTTCCTGGACTTTAGGAGTGTTTATAGAGAGGAACTTGTACAGTTTGCCTGTAAAGGGAGAAGTTGTGCGAGTTGGTCCATTTCTGTAAACGTAATGTAGCTCGAAGAGGAGAAATACACATGGATGAAGAAAAGAGAGATCTTGGTACAAAAGGCAAGTCGGACACCTTAAAAGGAAAGGTCAATCAGACTGCCGGTAAAGTACAGAAGAAGGTCGGACAAGCTACTGGTGATCCCTCTACAGAGGCGAAGGGCAAAGCCCGAGAGACCACTGGCAAGGCCCGATCGAAGGCAGGAGGGGTTGAGCAGAAGGCAGACAGAAAATTGAAGGGCGAAGATTTGTAACTCTTCCTTCCACCCGTTTTCTACAGTAGAGGGGAGGTGAGCAAGCAATTTACCGCTTGCTCACCTCTACTTGTACTTGAGTCTCGACCTCGTCACGCCGAATGAAGAGCGTAGAATCTCCAACCATGCAATCAGCGATCAGACGTTCATATGCATCAGGCGATTCGATACCAAAGGCCTCCGAATAGGAGAAATTCATATCAACATCATTGAGATGGCGCGCCGCGCCCGGTACTTTAGCGGCGAACTTCAGCGATATGCCCTCATCGGGTTGAATGCGTATCGTCAACCGGTTGGGAACAAGCCCTTTCGTTTCGGCCGGTTTGTAGAGCATATGAGGGACGCGTTTAAACTGGATTGTCACCTCTGTACTGCGTTTGGGCAATGCTTTGCCTGTGCGGATGTAAAAGGGAACTTCCGCCCAGCGCCAGTTCTCGATGAACAATTTGAGAGCCACATACGTCTCAGTTTGTGAAGCAGGGGAGACACCTTTTTCCTCTTTGTAACTCACCTGGGGTTGTCCGTTGATCACCCCGGCGGTATATTGACCGCGTACAGTGCGTTTGGCTACATCTTCCGGTGTCAGGAGAGGGACGGCTCGCAAGACTTTGACTTTTTCATCGCGGATAGCGTCGGCATCAAAAGCGACGGGGGCTTCCATTGTGGTAAGGCAGAGTACCTGCATGATATGATTCTGTACCATGTCGCGGATAGCGCCGGCTTCTTCGTAATATTCGGCGCGCGAACCAATGCCCAGGCTCTCCGCAACGACAATCTGTACGTGGTCAATGTATTTCTGATTCCAGAGAGGCTCGAAGATACCATTGGCGAAGCGGAACGCGAGAAGGTTTTGTACTGTCTCTTTCCCCATATAATGATCGATACGGTATGTCTGTCTTTCATGGAAAACGCGAGCGATTTCGCGGTTGAGCTTCTGGGCAGAGGCCAGGTCGCGCCCAAAGGGCTTTTCGATCACAATGCGTGTCCAGGACTCTTCATCACCATACTGTCCAGCAGCGGGGCGTGCCAGGCCAGCACCACCAAGTTGGAAAATGATTTCTGAGTCAAGGGTGGGCGGCGTGGCAAGATAGTACATGCGGTTCCCCTGGGTACCCTTCTCTCTATCAAGTCTCTCCAATATGTCAGCGAGTTTCTCATAGCCTTCGCGATCATTGAAGTCTGATTGGCAATAATACATTCGTTGGGCAAAGTCATGCTGTGCCTCGCGATCTAGTTTGTCATTGTCAGGCATGTATTTGTTGATTGAATCTAACGCCATGCCACGCCATTGTTCATCATTCATGGGGCGGCGCGCAAAAGCTACCACCGAGAAACCTTCTGGAAGGGGATGATCATGGAGAAGGTGGGCCAGAGTGGGTAACAATTTTCGCTGGGTAAGGTCGCCAGTAGCTCCGAAGATGACAACGGTACACGGTTCCGGCATTTGTCCATCTTGCCAGATTGTATGTTGCTTGAGTGAGCCAGCGGGATGAACTTCTTGTGACATGAATACTCTCCTCTAATGAAAAATGTACGATACACTATATGCACAGAGTATAACGCATTCCCGACGGTTTGGCTTCATATCTCTATTTCAGGTTTGCTTCTGATTAGCATCTTTTGGAGGTGCAATGCTAAAGAATGCACGCGTGGTTGAACGGATGTGTGCGATTAACCCGGCCAGGGCAACAAACAGTAGTGAAGGTACTACGAGGGCAAATCCAAGCGATGGTGTGAAGGGAATGTGTAGCCAGGAAAGAAAAAATAGCTCAAATACGAAGAGCAGTATCACCAGTCCGGTTGCAACGAAGGTAATCGTTGATACGAATTTTACGTGTAACCGGTTTTCCGTCATCTGCTGACGCAGTTCTGTCTGTTGGCGTAAGCTATTTTGCTGGTTTTGCATATTATCGCGCTCAAGCGCAATTTGGAGCCGTTCTTTTACAAGCTCTTGTTCGAGTTGATACGCTTTTTTTTGCGCCTGTCGCATCAAATAGAGTGACTCGGCTGTATGTTTTTCTTCTATTTGCCTCACGTGGAGTTTCACTGTCTTCATGGCGTCGTTCGTCATAACAACCCCATCTTCTGTATGGAGTTCGAGTGTACGTGCCGCTTCGGCAACCATATTTTGAGCCTCTTCCTCTACCGCACTCTGAAATGAGTGGTAGAGTTCCTGGTAGCGTCTTTCTAGCTCGAGGTGATCCTGTATTGTGCGGTTTTGCTCAGACTTTAGCTTGTCCAGCTGGCTCTTATAATATTCTATCTTTTCCTGATGTGCGTTTTGCATAGAGTCGATCTCGTCGATATATTTTGAAATCATCCAGTGCAGGCGTTTGTTTTCTTCACGGAGATGGATGTACTGCCGCCAAACAAATTTTCCATGGGTTTTCTGGCTAGTGATTTGAGGCAGGTTATCGGTCTGTTTCTGTTGCAAGATATGCTGCCGTCGTTCAGATACGTGATCACGATGATTGTAAGGATGGGATATTCTTTCAATGGCTCCAGTATTCTGGGTAGTATCATCCGATAGCATAGTCTGCTCCCTCGCATTGTTCTATCTTGCGGTCAGCAACTGGATACGCGATACATAACAAGTACAGGAGATATTTCCTGTATGTCAGTTAATTCTCTCTCTCGTTGCTATTATGCATAGGAAAATGAAAAGATGCAAGCCTTCTGCTATTTCAAGGGCACGGTGTAGGTGTCCTGAGTGGTTTAACTGTCGGGCAGGGTTTTGGGCTCTGGGTCGGCAATGGTATTGTCGTCGGTGAATAAGTCGCAGTGACTGTTGCCGGAGGATTTACCGTTGGGGACCCGCCAACTGGTGCTGTTGATTTCGTGTTAGGTGTGGAGATCACGAGGGTGAAGAAGGCTGCTCGATCGATTGTCACGTTACATGGTGGCACACCTTGCGGACCCTGAAATGCGATAGTAACCAGTACAATTTTGTTGAGATCGGCGGACTTATTGGCAATTGAAACGGGAAAAATAGCCAGCCCGTCGGAAGTTGTATTTGCTGTGACGTTGACGCTGCCCTCGGCCCAGAGAACCGTCGCTGTCCCTTGAGCAGGAGAGACTCCTTGAGGATTGCCATTCACGTTGTGGACAAATTTCGCATAGACTCCAATAATAGAGGACTTATTCATGCTAGGTGAGGTATTGGTGACCCATGCAGAGCAGGTATATCCGGGTAGTGGTGGTGTTGGCGACCCATCGCCCTGGCCAAGATTGATGGTCACTGTGACATCTGGTTGACCTAAATTAGCATTTGTAGCGCCTCCACCACAGGAGACGATCAGTACACTGAACAGGAGGAGGAAAAGTGTCGGTCCGTATTTGAGATAAAGAGAAGGTGAGCTAGTCGTCTTCCATCTTTTCCATAAGTTTTGCCGCATATACCTGGAGTCACCTTTATCTAAGCTAAATAGTGCGGATAGTATAGCACAGGAGCGGCTATAGACGGTATTTTCGGAGGTTTATCTACCATGAAAGTACTATCTCCGGCATGTGTTTAAAGTAAACTGGAGCGGAAATATATCTTGCGTGTTCAACATAAACGAGGCATGGTATCCAACGAGAAGATACCATGCCTCGTTTGCAGGTCGTGATGAAGAACAGTATGTTACTGAACGGTGACGGTCAGGTTCATTCCCGGGTGAACGGTGCAATAGAGGTGAAATGTTCCGGCCGAAGTAAATGGACCGACCGTTCCGCTATCGTTGCCATTGAATGTTTTGTTGACGGTGGGGGCGCCATTTTGGCCAGTATGCCAAATATTACCAGTCCGCCTACAATTCTTTTATACATAAGAGTTCCTTTCTAAATTATTCCAGCTTGATGCCTGGTTGTTATATTTTACCTGGTGATCTGGCACAGTTTCCTCTGTGTAGTCAAGGTGTGCCACTTCATATTATAGGACAAATGTGCACTGTTGGGGAGACCTTGCTCTCGACTCATTGCTGTAAAGATTAGGAGAGGAAAGTATCCTGCTGTCACTTTGAGAGGAAGAGGAACGTGTGATTAAGAGGGGAATATCTTTTCATGAACAGGTGAAGAAGAAACACCTGGTAATCTATTACAACAAGGAGGTAACGAAATGCTGTGGTATTGCGCTTTCACCTGGTATCACCATACTAACCGCCAACAGGTGGCTCAACGCATCCTTCAACAACATGAGGCTGGTGCGCATAGCAATCGCACCATTCGCGGTTGGTACAACCTGGCAGGCGGGGGCTCGGGCTTCTTAGTGGTCGATGCATCGACGCCGCAGGAGGTGACGGCTATGCTTCAACCCTACATGGATCTCATGAGCTGGGATGTGCGAGCCATCTACGCGCTTGAGTATGATCAGCAGATTCAGGAGATGCGGCAACTCGCGGGCGCTTCTGTGTAACCGGGTGAACATGCTAGAAAAGGCGGGTACGAGCTATGTACCCGCCTTTTCTTTGCTGCTTATGCCCTTTTAGCAGTCACTGAAATAATGGCAAGGCGCGGGACGGCTGTCACCCCTGGACAGCCGTCAGGTTATGCCACACTATTACGCCATCGTCGGCTCGTAATGCATAAACTATGCCATTGGATGCGCCAATGTAAATTGTGGTACCATCCAGAATTGGCGCATTGAACACAGGTCCGGCGATGGAATGATAATCCCAGAGCAGGGAACCATCGCGTGCCCGCAGAGCATAAACGGCGCCATTAGATAAACCGGCGGAAGTGCTAAGGTAGATGATGTCATTGGCAAGCAATGCACCGGTAGGAGATCTGTTGAGCTTAACATGCCAGAGGACCGAGCCGTTACTGCTTTGGAGAGCATAGATATCACCCCCATCTGTCGTATCCTCACCCTTAGCTGCGCTGGCATAGACAACTCCATTCTCTACCGAAAACCAGTTTGCCCAGCTATTCTTGCCATTGTTCATGCTATAGTGCCAGAGGATGGTTCCATCGCTTGCGCGTACTGCATACAGGGAGGATAGACCTTCTTTGAGCGGTACTGCCTGGACAACAGAGGCACTCTGAAACGTCTTCCACAGGAGTGCACCAAGAGCGGTCGCACCTTGTAGAGGATTCGCACTGTGAGCGGAGGGAGGCACTAACATTTTTGTCGTGGTGGTATAGAGGATTCCGTTGACCAGTTGCGGTGGCTGGATGAGATTCGCATCTAGCGTCTGCTTCCATATCTGATGCCCATCACTTGCACGGAGTGCGGCTAGCGTACCACCAACTAAGCCGATATAGCCATCCGAGTTGATATAGACAACTCCGTTTGCTACTCTAGGTGTAAATATGAACCCATCTGTCGTGTAGTGCCAAATGGGGGTTCCATTATTGGCTTGTAAGGCATATAATGTGCCCTGCCCGGTAGCTATAGATGAGTTAAAGTAGACGACTCCGTTGACCTCCAGCGGCGATCCAGAGTCAGAAGCTTTCGTAGCGAAGTGCCAAAGCAAGGTTCCATTGTTGCCGTTTAAGGCAGATATACCGTCTTGTGAAGCGACATAGATTACATTATCTGTTGTTGATAGGGATAGGTAACTATAGTTGACGTTGTCGTAACGCCAGAGTAAGCGGCCATCGCTTGCGCGCAAGGCATAGACATGAGCCGGGCCATTCTGATCTACAAAGGAAGCAACATATACGACCCCATTTTTC
>VBHS01000332.1 GCA_005881295.1 Chloroflexota bacterium | reverse complement strand
CCGAGACGAAAATGTTGCTGACCGCCTCCATCGACATGGAACGGCTCTCCAATGACGAAGGCCACGTGCTCTCTAGTAGCTTCACGTAGAAGAGCGCGTGCGCGCACATCTCCCTGGAGCCTGCACCATAGGTGGAAGCCACCTCCTGGAGGATTGACTCGCACTGCGTCGCGCAGGTGCGTCCTGATCGCCTGTAGCATAAGATCTCGTTTGTTTTGATAATAGTGGCGCAGTTTCGCCAGGTGATTGTCGATCAAGCTGTCACGTTGCAATATCTCGGAGACGGTCCACTGCCCGAGCGCATTGGTGTTCAGGTCAAAGATCTGTTTGTGGAGTGTGAGCCGCTCGATCATTGGTTCAGCCGCGGCCAGCCAGGCTACTCTCAAGCCTGGGGCTAGTATTTTAGAGAAGGTGCTCAGATAGATGACCTGTGAATGGGTGTCTAACGACTTTAATGGCTGTGGTTGTTTCCCTTCGAAGTAGACCTCTGAGTAAGGATCATCTTCCAGGATGGGCGTCTGATACCGTCTCGCTAACAGCAGCAAACGCCGCCGTCGTTCAGGTGACATTACCACCCCTGTAGGGTTCTGGAATGTGGGGAGCGTATAGATCAGGCGTGGTCTATGGCGAGCTAAGATGGTCTCCAGCAAGTCAACGCGCATACCATCACTATCTGTAGGGACACCTATAACGCGAGCGCCAAGCGCCCGGAAGGTTTGGATTGCTCCCAGGTACGTAGGTACTTCTACGTCGGCAAAGATCGCATTGAGCATTTCGGCAGGAAGCAGCTCTATCGCAGGGGTACCTGCCGCCAGGGAGATAATGACGTCTCCGACAGACGCCAGTTCGCTTAACATGCGCGCGTCTGGTCCAAGGATTTCCCGTTCTGTTGTAGGAAGCCCAAAGAGCCAGGAGGGCCCATTCGCATCATAATTGTCATCAAGGTAGTTGAACTGGCTACGCTTCACTAGCGTACCTCGACCAACGTGTCCTTCGACCAGGCCATCAGCGGCTAGTTGATTGTAGGCATTCATGACGGTTGTGCGATTTACCTGCAGAGCACTTGCTAATGCTCGTTCAGTAGGTAAACGTATGCCCTCCGCGAGTTGGCCAGAGAGAATGGCTTCACGAATTTTGTCGCTAATCTGTTGATATAATGGAGTATCGCTACTACGATCAAGTTGAATGAGCGAACATATGGATGCTGTAAAAAGTGGAAGTGGCTGATGTTGATTTGTGTTTTGTCGCATGTCTTCCTCCTGATTGGCTCATACCAATACAGTGTATCCAATTGGGAGAGTCGAGGGCAAGGGCCAATTGGCGGTTTATGAATGAAGCCAATGTAAGCAAGGAGTTTGTAACATGGACAGCATAGAAGAGCGTCTATTGACAGTATGTAATGACCGTGATCATGGATCACATTGGATTGTGCGTGAAGCGATCTCAATTTTGTACGATATCGCTACGGAGAAAACCTCCTCTCCTGAAGAGTCGATGCAGCGTCTATACGATGCTGCTCAAAAATTGGTTCGATCACACCCGGCGATGGCTGCACTTGCCGGTGCCACGAAGCGTATTCTCGACACGCCCGGAGGTCTCTCCGAAATAGCGGCTTCAGCTGCTCGCTTACTGGAGGAGGTCGATAGCGCTACGGAGCATATCGCTGAATACGCCTGTCGAGTGCTTCAAGGAACGCTCATGACGCATAGCTTGTCAGGAACTGTCCTGGATGTGCTCGTAGCCTGCAAAGCACAGATTGAGCGTGTCATCGTTTTAGAGGGGCGCCCTCGCTATGAGGGGAGAACTTTGGCACAATTATTGGTCAAACAGGGTAAATTAGAAGTTGCGTTGATTACTGATGCTCAAGCTGATATTTTTCTTTCGCAATGTCAAGCTGTCGTCGTCGGAGCAGACACCGTGCTGGCTAACGGAGATGTGATAAATAAAGCGGGTACTGCTTTATTAGCATGGGCAGCGCGGGGGCATAAAGTCCCGTTTTATGTGCTCTGTGAAACATTGAAAATCTCCTCTCGTACCTGGTCTGGTGACCTTGCGCAGCTGGAGGAGAAAGAGGCTGGGGAGGTGATGGAGGAACCTATTGAAGGAGTCACGACACGCAATTTTTATTTTGATCACACGGTTTCCCGCTTAATTACCTCAATCATCACAGAGCGAGGTCCGATGGGTCGGCGAGAAATCAAACAGTTGCTATCTTCATATTGATTGTTGAGCTTGTTGCGAAAAGCTGTAGGGTGTACAATGCACGTAGTTACCCTCAACATGCTCCATCTTTTAGAAGAGGTTTAGTGATGCCCTCTGGGGTACTAGCCACTTGATTGGGAGGAATAAAGACCCATGCCAACTTATATTAGCCTGGTCAATCTCACTGAGCAAGGTATCAAGGAAGTCAAAAATGCTCCTGAACGTTTGCACCAGTTCGACACTGCGGCGCGAGAAGCTGGAGGAAAACTGATAGGGTTCTACCTGGTCATGGGACAGTATGATTATATCATCATTACTGAGGCACCTGATGATCAGACCGCTGCTCGTCTTGTTCTTGGTACTATTGCACAGGGCAGTGTACGTACTCAGACAATGAGAGCTTTCCCCCGCGAAGAATTCGAGAGTATAGCGCGTGGTTTACACTGATGAATCGTCGCAAATGGTACCTCGCGGAACTTCGCTCAGTCCATTTGCGACTTTCATTTAGAGTTCATCGGCGGGGAAGATGGTTCGCACTAACCGTTCGGGGTCATGACGCGCTAAGCGGTCATCTTCCAGATTGAGATGTTCAATAGTCACATTGGGAACAAGGCGAGTCAAGCGTGCGCGATCAGGCAAAACAGGCTCGCTCCTTTGCTCTGCATATGTCTTCAATACCTCTGGGATGAAGGAACCATTGTTGACGATAACTCTGTCTACACGACCGCCAAGATAACGGTGAATTTCATTGACGAAATCTGATGCTTTGAACCCATCGGTTTCTCCATGCTTGGTCATCAGGTTACAGATATAGACCTTTTCCGCATCGGATTCGCGTACAGCTCTGGCAAAATCGGGCACGAGCAAATTTGGTATGAGACTGGTGAAGAGATCACCCGGGCCAATGATGATGGTTTCTGCACGACGTATGGCCCTTATGGATTGAGCGCAACCAGGAGCATCCGGGGGTATCAGGCGGAGCTGCTTGATAGGTGAGAGATCGTTCAGGTTGTTGACCCCCCTGGTATCGATGTCGGTTTCGCCACAGATCGTGGTGTCGTCTTCCAGGTCTGCACAGAGAGATGTTTGAGCAAGTGTGACTGGTAGCACTCGCCCGGCTGTATTCAGGAGTTCCTGGGCATCTTCTATAGCCAGTAAGAGATCTCCATTATTGATATCCTGTAACCCCTTCAAGATGAGATTGCCCAGGCTATGACCTCTCACCCCTCTCTGCTCGACTGCTCCATCTACGTCATCAGATTGCTCAAAGCGGTGCATAAACACCTCGCGCCAGAGCGCGCCATTACGGGCTAATGCTACCAGTGACTGGCGCAAGTCACCTAGTGGCACTTGTCG
>VBHS01000331.1 GCA_005881295.1 Chloroflexota bacterium | reverse complement strand
GATGCGGGGCGAAACCAATTCAATGGTGTTGATTCTTACCGCACATGACCGTGAAGATGATGAGATACGCGGGTTGGAGATGGGCGCTGACGATTACCTGCGCAAGCCGTTTAGTCCAAGGCAGCTGCTCGCTCGTATCAAGGCTGTGATGCGGCGGTCGACTATTTCGCGTGGAGCATCGACTTCCTCTTTTGTGACCGCCGGGCCTGTTACGCTTGATGCGATGCGCCACGAAGTGACGAGAGATGGCGTAAAGGTGAGACTCACTCCTACAGAAAGCCGCTTGCTTCACTTGCTGATCATGCATACAGGACAGGTACTGACGACTGATATGATTATCGAGCGCGTGTGGGGCTATGACGAAGCCGGGGATTCGGGGCTGGTGAAGACGCATATTCGTCATTTGCGCCAGAAAGTTGAGCCTGATCCCAATACTCCGCAATATATTATGACGGTTCCTGGGGTTGGGTATACGTTCACATCTCCTGTAACGGTCGAGCAGTAATTAGAAAAACATGGGACATTGCGAATTATTGCTGAGAAGGGGCTCTGAGAGCTGTCATTGTTTGCCGCTTTCTTCAATTCAGGTGGTGCCCTCGCAGGATCAAGAAGAGACGATTGATAATGACAATGTGACGCCTGCTTCACCGGAAATGAATGCCCTTATTCGGGCGAAATTGGAAGGCTGCTTCCCACGCTCGACTCCCTTAAGCCTATTATTACTGCATGTTTCGCAGTTAGAACAAGTCCATATTCACCCGCAGTCGGCTCTATTGCACAAACGCCAGCGCTACCATGCCTCTGCAAGTTTCTTAGAGCAGGTTCTGGTAAATGTGCGCCGTGCGATTAGAGACGATGATGAGCTCTTGATCCATGAAGGTACAGGAGCGGCTATCATCTTTCCCGGGGTTGACCTGCAAGGGGTCGCTGGCATAGTAGAGCGCGTTTCGCACCATGTTGACCTGTTGCAGGCGGAGACCGTGATTCCTCCGTTACGGCGCGAGACGGATATCGCGCTGGGTGTAGGCTCTTATCCTGAATCTGGCCCATCCGTGGAGCACCTGCTTTACCATGTAAGTATGATGGCGCATCGATTTTCCTTGCGACCCGCAATTTCGGAGCAGTTGGGGGGGGGAATGTCTACGACGAGGGAGGAAGTAGAGACGCCCTTCGGCTGCGCTCAACATGACGACCAGCACCAGGCGCCGAAGGACTTACAGGGACAAGGCAATATCCCCTTTATGCAACTGCCAGATCGACTTCCCCTGCGCTTGAAGCAGCTTATTCCTTATCAAGTCGCCTTAGAGTTAAGCTGTGTTCCCGTGGGGCGTAATCATCATTGCGTCACCGTTGCCATGGCTGATCCCAGCAATAGCAACGCGCTGCGCTCGCTGAGGGTGGTAACCGGTTTAGCTATTTTTCCAGTATCATGCGATGTTGCTGCATTGAACACGCTGTTGCGCAAAAAGTGGTAATGAAGTTGATTAGATCACTGGTGATGAATTACAAACCTATCGCGGGCAAAACTTAACCAGATCGCAACTATTCCTCAATATAAAAGTGTATCAGCATTGGTTACTATAACATGCAATGAGACAATTATGTGTATCGTTGGATACGTTTTCGTCGAACATTGTTGACTTATCATACCCATCACATTGAGGAGTGAACAAATGGTATTACAGATGATACAGGATGATGTTCTTTTAACGTTCAAAGAGGCGATGAGCTATTTACGTGTGAGCCGCTCGACTCTTTACCGCCTGATGTGGTCAGGTCAACTAACGGGTCACAAAGTAGGGAGCACCTGGCGGTTCTATCGCGAAGACTTGCGCTCATGTGTAGGTCGCGAGATTCCTATGGCTAACATGCAGAACAACGTTTCCATCAATTAAGTTACTGTTAAGCTATAATCTGTCGTATTCTGTGATTTTCCAGGTTCCGTGTATCTTGGCCAGGCTAAGTAGCACATTATAGCTACTGTGGGTGCGTTTAACAGCTACTGTCATCGTAAAATGGGACAGGTCTGGGCTGCCTGTGTTCGGATCTGTCCGAAATGTTGGCTGGCTCAGTACAAAGGAGGCGACAGGCCCATATTTTTCGTCAAGCTGCTGCGCCTGTGTTGTGAATGCTGCTTGAGTAAGACCACTTATTTGCCCCTCGGGAGCCAGGTCGCTATACGCGGCGGTATAGTTTTTTGACTGTAGATTAGTATAGAAATCGTTCACAACATTTATGGACCCCGATACTTGCTGGTAGGCCGAATTAAAAATATTGTAAGAGGCCCAGCCACATAGTCCACACCCCGCAAGTACTAAAACACTGACCACGGCGACCAGTATCCAGACCCACCTGTACGATTTTTTTGCCGGTGGATGCGGCATAGGAGGGTATGTTGCGGGAGGTGGATAGGCCTGGTAAGTTTGTGCGTTTCCTTGTGGCATGTAAGCTTGTGTTGGTGGCGCATACATATTTGGCGCAGCCGGTAAAGCGGCGGGTTGTACTGGTGGCGTAGACATGTTCTGGTAGTAAGAAGGTGGCGGTGGATAGATGTGGCCCTGCTGAATAGCTGCTTCGTCGATTGCATTATTTTCCAGTTCTTCCGACGGTAGAACCTTTGTAATGGGTGATGGCTGGGGAGTCACATTGGCCATGGGTCCATCGGGTGGGAATTCATAGAGTGGTTGGTGCGCTAGCTGTTCCTCTGCGGCGTCCTGCTTCTCCGTCTCTTCGACTGGTTGCTGGTCGGAGGGCTGCATACGTTTGAAACTCCTTTATGCACGACGTTTTGTCTTGTTGTCAAAAAGAGTATAGCGTTTTAGCGATGGAAACGCAAGGAAAATAGGGTGGGCGCAGAGACAGAAGGTGTGTAGAGATTACTTCTGCTTGATATTTTCTTCCATGGAGCGCCGCTGCTGCAATTGAATTTGCCCGATCTCCTCAAACTCGGCTTCCATATCTCTGCGGACATAGGTTTCCGCTTCTTGACGCGAGATGCTCATTTTGCGAGCATGTGCCATGATACGCTTGACATAGGACTGGCTGATTTCCGCACGCTGCCACTTTAGATCAGGCATTGGCCGCAGGTTCAAGAGTGAAAACGGGTAGAAATCTTTCTCGGGGAAGGCGAGCGATAGTAACTTAGCGTATTCAATCACTGCCTGGCAGGCAATCGGGTTATTGAACACCCCAAACTCTGTGCTGGAAACAATCAACATTGCCACGCATCGTTGTCTCAACAAGTGAGTGAATACCGTCTTCACGAGCAGGCATTAATTTCGCGTAGGTAACGGCTAATCCACGACGTTCAGGATCAAAATGCTGGAGCGCATTTTCAAAAATCGCCTGGGTAATTTGCCACTGCCGCGCGTCATCATCCACCATAGTTGTAACAAATTCCATCACGTGACGATAGATATCTTTTTGTACTTCGCGCAGTCCAGGAGAGAGTGATTCTAATAAGCCAGGAAATGTGTGGTTTATGACATAGGTGAGGTTGCTGACGTGCTCCGGCAGGACTTCGAGAAGATTTTTCAGATTTGCCGGTCGGGGTTCCGATCTTCCATTCATCCAACGATAAATAGTATTTTCAGCGACATTCATTTCGTTGGCAATGCGAGTAATCTCCATACGGTCGTGTTTTAAAATGTGACGCAAGAAGCTACTGAACTGTGAAAGATCTTCTTCTTCCAGTGTATAGGCTAACTGCTCGTCCGACAAGACAGTATGCGCCTGAACTGCATTTTCAGATGTGGGTGTGTGCTCGGGTTGCCCGGGCTCTTCTTGAATAGCTTCAGAGGCAAATTGCTGCTTCTTGGGACGTCCTCGCCTCCTTGGTTGTTCGGCGAAGTCTTCCATTGGGCACATGACTATGTTTCCTTCCTCTGGCACGGGAATACACTATTTCCCAAGATGTTGATTTTTGGTCATAATCTAGCAACATACGGCAAGTATACCATAAAACGAGCGCATTGTTAATAGGTAATGAAGCCATGCCCAGGTGAAGATCTCTTTCCTGATGAAAATTAGGTAAGCGTTAGCCAGGTGTTTATTGCTGTTTTTTACAATGTACATAAAAAAGTACTACAATGTTTAACATTCATTGCTTTTTAATATTTTTAGATGTTATACTTCCTTCATACTAATGACAGGGGAAGTGTTATGGCTACTAATAATTATGTACACATGAATGAATGTGGCTTGCCACTCAATGCAATCGAATGGCTAGAGACACATCATAACAGTAAAGCTGTTGAACGCAGGCAGATGATACGGGACCTCCAACTCAGGGCTGGTAGTTTTGTCGTTGACGCGGGCTGCGGACCGGGGTTATGGACACCACTACTGGCTGAGGCGATTGGACCGCAGGGGCAAATCGTTGGCGTAGATGTTTCAGCTGAGGCGCTAGTTACAGCCCAACGGCGCAGCTACGGTCAATGGTATCGTCGACAAGTGCAGTATAAGCTTGCGGCCCTGGAGGATTTACCGGTAGCGCCGGGATCCACCGACGTGATATTTAGCGCGAATGTGAGTCAATATCTCCCGGAACCGGTTGATACCTTTGCTGCCATGGGGCCGTATTTGACCAATGGTGGACGCCTGGTGATCAAGGATATAGACTTTGGTACAATGCGTTTCTACAATATCGATGGCGGCCTGCAGGCACGAGTGTTTCGGGCGCGCGAAGATTGGGAACAATTGCGTGTCGATGAGGGCTTCGCTTTTGAGGATAGCTGGGTTGGTTCAAAGCTGGCAGGTTACCTGCGAGCAGCTGGTTACGAGGATGTACAGGAGAGGAGTTATCGCATTGTACGTGCGTACCCGCTGTCAAGAGAGTTTCGTTGTTACTTGCAAGGTATAGCTGAGTGGTTTGTGTGTGAGGAGGCGCCGCTGCTGGCAGGCGAGGATATTACAAGCTGGTTACATTGTTTTCTGCATGAGAGCGAGAACGTGTTAGACCAGGAGTCATTTGTCAGTGAGGAGACCGAGTTTATTGTTTCAGGCGTGTGGAATAAGCGTCCTTCCGCTACTGTCCGCTTTTTTGATATGCAGGTGGCAGTGCAAGCCTGAGGAGAATCGAGCCTCGCATTTAGAAGAAAGGCCGTCCCAGTGATACCGGGGACGGCCTTTCTTCATGGAAGTATCATGATATTAATGCGTGTTGTTCAGTTGATCAGCGATCATAGCTATCGCTATATCCCCTACCAGTGATTGCAATTCGCCGTGTAGTTGTCCCATATTTTCCATGCGCGCAGTGATGAATTCGTGTTGTGAGGTGCCGCTGGCCAGGCCAGTGAGACCGCGTTGTGCGGCTTCGTATTCCTCACTAATTTGCGATAAGAGCCTGGCTACTTCGCTGCGTTGTTCCTGAGCTCCCAGCATGATTCCCCTCTCTTTGCTGTTGTAATTGATGTATGAGGACTGAAAATTACAATTGATGCGATTGATTGCGATAGAAAAATATGTGTGTGTTTACAATGTGCATTACTTGTTAGATACAAGGAAAACAATCATACTCATAGTATGCATGAGAGAGCAGCATTTTGTCTAGTGTTTAACGGGCGAATTT
>VBHS01000292.1 GCA_005881295.1 Chloroflexota bacterium | reverse complement strand
CGAAGACCAACTACGGTGATCCTGCCTATATCGGCAAGCGCGTTGTTGTCTACGGTGGTGGCTTCACTGCCATGGACTGTTGCCGCACTTCTATCCGTTTCGGCGCTGAAAAGGTGTACGTCATTTATCGCCGTTCAAAGGAAGAGATGCCATCCGATGAATACGAAGTCGATGAGGCCATGGTCGAGCATGTTGAATTTATGTATCTTCTCTCCATCGTCGAGGTTCTCAGTAAAGATGGGGTTCATGTCAGCGGTATCAAGCTTATTCGCAACAAGCTGGGTGATCCAGATGCGAGTGGTCGCCGTCGTGCGGTAGCTGTACCAGGTAGTGAGTTTATACTGGATGATATTGATACCGTCATCCCTGCCCTTGGTCAGTCCAGTGATGGCGCGTGGGTACCGGCTAAGGAACTCAATCTTGATGTCACTAGATGGGGTATTCCGCTGATAGACCGTGAAACCTGGATGACAAGTTATCCTGGCCTCTTCGCGGGCGGTGACTATACACAAGGTTCGCGCAACCTCATCTCGGCTATTGGCGATGGACGTGATGCCGCAGCCGCGATCAATCGCTATCTTGGTGGCGTGGATAAACCAGCTGAAGCTGCGGAAGAGATAGAGTTGCCTGATTACAGACGCGGTATGGTCGATGACTATGAATCTATTGCGCATCAAAACATTCCGAGCCTGCCGTTAAAGGATCGCTACAGCAACACGCGTGAGACAGAGACAGGATATACACCCGAGCAGGCCGTCGAGCAAGCGCGCCGTTGTCTCCAATGCCAGTTGAATATTATGATTGACCCGTCAATTTGTATTCTCTGTTCTGGCTGCGTGGATATCTGTCCTTACGACTGTATCAGTATGGAAGGTCTCTCGCGTGTTGTCAAAGGTGATCCCATGCACCTGGGTACGGAAGACTGGAGAGGCGGCGCCGACATGATCATCGACGAGGAGAAGTGTATCCGCTGTGGCCTCTGTATTGTGCGCTGTCCCACGGATGCAATCTCAATGGTGCAGTTTGAAGTAGCCAGCCCGAACGATCGCTGGACGGTCTCCAAAATCCCCATGCTTAACATTCGTTAACAAAATAATCGGATACCAGGACAGATAAAGCAGATGATTTTCTTCATCTGCTTTATCTGTTTGCTTTCTGGCGTAGAAATTCCAGGACTGTGCGATCCACACGCGCATCTTCAAACCAGCGCTCTTCTAGATTTTCGCGGCCGCTAAACTTGCGAAAGGCGGTACGAGTTACTTCGTCATATGAACCACTGATAGCGCCTTGATAGTCGCCGAGAACTGTTAATAGCTGTTGGAGTTCTCGCGCTACATCGTGGTCGATGACGAGGATATCCGCAGGATCGGGTGGGAAGAGATACAGTTTGTGTAATTGCAAGATGCGCTTCAGTTCATTAATAGGTTGTGGGTGATCGTCAATACGTAGATCGATGAAGCGGTCATTGAAGCCGCCGTAGCCGCCACCCTGGCGAACAACCAGCAAGGCCGCGGACTGCTGACCCCGGCTGTCCCCTCCTGCTGCCTGTCCAGCTGCAAGCGCTGCGACCAGCCGATCACAGAGTCGACCGGTGGTCTGCTCAAAGGTACGTGCCATAGCAAGGACTGTATCCTCGCCCACCAGGATATTGCCCTGACATGTATAATGTTCTCCTACCTGGCCACCTGCCCAGGGGAAACACTGGTCACCTGTAAAGGTTGCAGGTTGGCCATCGACTCCGACGATGCCCACTTGCCGGCTGGCGCGGCCATCATCTTCACCTATGAGTTGTGCCAGAGTTTCTTGCACAGAGAGACCACTTGCCAGAAGTTCTAACCCCCGTGGGCCATAACTCGTGTTAGCCCAGGATTGTGTGGCGATTGCTCCCACGCCTGCTTTTGCCCAGGGAACTACGGCACCAACAGCGAGGAACTTCGATTGTACCGCAATGCCTGACTCCCCTGCCTGGGGATCACGAGCCACAATGGAGAATGTCATCGCGCTTATGCCTCCTCAGCATCAAATTTGGCACTATTATAGCACGCGATGGAACGCAGCTATTATCCCAAGCTTTGCATCGGGCGATACAAAAAGACGTTCAAAAGCTCTGCAAGGCGCACAAAAGTACTTGACATTTATCGTTCTTTCAAGCAGAATTGTTAGAAGCCTACTCAATAAAGGGATATATTTGTTTGTCCGATGATGGACATCATAAAGTGAGAGATTTATGTTCTAGAGAACGTATATCTTTCAGGGGTAGGCGAGTGCACTACCGACAGGTATCTCCTTTATCATCGTTTACATATCGGTTCCGTAGTTCAGGCTAGTACACTTTATTTTGGATACTGTATGTGAAATCGCTGGAGAGGTGTCCAGCGCTGAAATATGATGGAGGGATATACCGCGGTCTGTAAGGAGCAACATGGTGCGACAGGACTGGTCTGATGACGACCTTGCCCAGCGGCTGCATGAACGTGACCCGGAGGCTTTGGAGACGCTCATCTCCCGGTATTCTCGAGAAATTTTTTATTTTATTCGCGTCGTTCTAGATGGTGTAGGTGTTGCACAGGATGCGGAAGAGTGTGTCAACGACCTCTTCGTGGCAGTCTGGCAGGAGATTGACTCGTTTGACCCCGTAAGGGGAACGCTGCGAACCTGGTTGACAATGCGGGCGAAGTATATTGCATTAGATAGGCGTCGCCAATTGTGTCGCCGCCAGGCTTACAATCTGCAATCGGCGGATGAAACCCGGCAGTGGATTTCATCGGACAGTGGTGGGGGGCGCAGAGGCTATGACAATGATAACAGGGCAACTCTTCCCCCCCATCCAGAGTCCAGTATGGAAAATCTTTTAGAACAAAGTGAGAGGCGCGAAGAATTGCGCCTCGCCTTGGCGACGTTGCCTGAGCTTGATCGCTACCTGATTTATCAACGTTACTTTAAGTTCGCCAGCACAGAAGAGCTGGCAGCTAAGACGGGACTCACCCGCCATGCTGTCGATACCCGTCTCTGGCGAGCGCGGAAAAGCTTAGGTAAGGCGCTCAAGGAGCACGCACATGAGTATGAGCGAATTTGAGAAACAACTCAACGCATGGGATAGTGATTTCTCGACCCTTTCAGCACAGGGCCACGATCTGCCTGCAGATTTTAGTGAAGAGGAAATGACCTTTGCGGAAGAATTGGATGAACTCTTTGTTCTACATGAAGAGGATATACCTCCATATTATGTGCAGACGCTATTGGATTCTGAAGAGCCCCGCTTTCAGTCGGTAGAACCGGGTTTTGAGATGAAAACTCGTGCTCGCGTTTTTCGTCGCCTTAAGCTGAAGCGCCGCCTCTTTCCAAAGGGCCGCCCTTCTCTTCGTTCACTAGCAAGCGAAATACCTGTACGTCGCACGCTCTCCGCTGGCGCCGCTTTTATGTTCGTGGTATTTTTGACGGTAATGTTAACTGGAGCTTCATTTGCTTCATGAGTGGCGATTTTGTTGCACGGCGCCAGGGTTGGTGTCCTTCTGGTACATGAATACCCCTCGACGCTTTCTCATGTTCCTTTTCCAGCGACAGTACAAAGTGATAACGATACGCAGCCAACGATATCCATGCTAGATGCTCAGCAGCGCCTTCATTCCTGGAGCATTTATTGGCCCCAGGCGATGCCGAATAACTACCGGCTTACCGACAGTTACCTCTACGAGGAGCCCCAAGAAAGCTGGGCTGATGGTCCCTTTATGGAATTTGATTATACGAGCAACAGTGCAACAGCGCATGGCACAGGCAAACTGGCTATTCGTGAATTTAAGCTCAAACCCGATGTGAGCGTGCTACAAGTAGCGAAAGATGGCTCTACAACGGCAATAAAAACTGACCAGGATGGTCTTGCTCAGGCTATCTATGTAGATGGTCAATGGACCTTTCGCAACAAGTTTCCGGTCTGGGTCTACGGCCAGCGCAGCGAACTGATTTATCAGAAAGATGGTATTGTATTCTGGATTGTAGGTGATCAACGGGATGGTTTCAATCAGAATGCATTACTCAATATTGCGAACTCGCTGCAGCCGTTACATCTAACACATTTCGTCCCCGCAGGTATCAAGAACGAGTTCGATGTAGTAACACTGCTGCAAGGGGATGTTAATGGACCATTTACCGGCGATGTGTTGGCAATCACACCTGATGATAGTGGCATAGGTACATACTTGAGTCTGGTTGGTTCTCAGCAATATCAGCCAAATCGTGCTGATGCAATGCATTCGCAATAGCTAACCCCATGTGCGCATGTTACTGAATCCTTCTCGCTTCGCTCCTCGCAAAAGTACTAATTGCACTGGACAATTGGTCAATCGATCTGATATGCTTTATTTGGTAGCTGGAGGGGTTCAGGAGAGTGTACGAGGATTGTTCTTGTATCAGGGACTATTTCCAGCAGCGCCGCTGGAAATACATATAGTTTGCCACGCCTCAAAGGAGAGGAAAAAGATCAAATGAAGCACCATACCTCAAAAGAGAGAGTCATGAAACGTCATGGACTCCCTAATCTCCGCTTACTTCGACAACGTAAAGGTTTGAGCCTTGGGCAACTCGCAGACATGACAGGCCTCCGACGCGACACCATTGCTCATTTTGAAGACGGACGCGAGGACCCACAACCCTACCACATCCGTCTTTTAGCACGTGTTTTGAATGTACCGCAGTTTGATTTAGTCTCCTAGACCATTTCTTCGATCAACCTCAAATGCTTTGAATGGGCTGGTGCCGACTTCACTATCGCCAACCCATTCGTCTTGACTTTTATCTCAAATTTGTTTATACTCTGATTAATCAGTCAATTAATTGAAAACAGGTTAAGGTACAGATTGTATGGCGCGAACGCCGAAAGTTGTTGATGATCGTCGCGAACAAATAATCGACGCAGCGATGCGAGCTTTCTCTCAAAAAGGGTATACCAGGGCGACAAATAAAGATATTGCTCGTGAAGCCGGCATCACGCCTGGGTTGATCTATCATTACTTTGAGAACAAGGAGGCTTTGTTCAAAGCGATCATCGAGAGTCGCTCGCCTTTAAGGCTGCTAAACTCTCTTCCACCAGATATATTGGCGATGCCTCCAGATACGTTTCTACGCTTGATGATTCGGCAAGTTCTGGGCATCGTCGAAGAGGAAACATTTGTACGACTGCTGCGGGTAGTGCTGCCAGAGCTGGTCTATAACCCGAAGATGGCAGAAATAATAACAGGCCTATTTCAACGAGTCTTTGGATTCTTGATTTCCTATTTTGCAGCCAAGATGGAGAGTGGTGAATTGCGTCAAGCAGACCCAGCACTCACCTCACAGATTCTTCTTGGCGGTGTTATGGCCTTTGTATTGCGTCGCCAGATCATAGGTGACCCGACTGCCTTGCGATACACGCAGGAACAAATTGTGGATGCTGTCGTTGATACAGTCCTCAATGGCCTGGTACCGCGCGTATAATTTTTTTGCTTTATTATTAATTGTTTGGTTAGTTAATGTAAAACAGGAGATATGCAAATGCAAAACAACCTTACAACACAAACACATCAAGCGGAACAAACTACCTGTTGTATTGTTGGGAGTGGGCCAGCCGGCGCTGTATTGGCCCTGCTCCTCGCCCGTCAGGGTATTCCAGTGTTACTGCTTGAAGAGCATATGGATTTTGATCGTGACTTTCGTGGCGACACAGTCCATCCATCGGTAATGGAAATAATGGACCAATTGGGCCTGGCGGATCGCCTACTCGCAATCGAACACACGCAAATAGATGCATTACCGGTGCAGACCGCCGGGGGAACTGTAACTCTCGCCGATTTCCATCGCCTGAAAACGAAGTTCCCGTATATCGCGATGATTCCACAGGTACACTTCCTGGAGTTCATTACGGCCGAGGCGAAACGCTACCCAAATTTTCGGCTGGTGATGGGCGCACGCGTGGAGAAGCTCATTATCGAAGATGGATACGTGCATGGCGTGCAGTATCGCGGGCTAGACGGCTGGCACGAGGTGAGAGCCGTTCTCACTGTCGCTGCTGATGGACGCTTTTCTCGTGTGCGCAAATTAGCCGGTTTTGAGCCGGTCAAAACGGCACCACCGATGGATGTACTCTGGTTTCGTTTGCCGCTTAAAGCTGGCGATCCAAAGGAATCTTCAGGGCGTCTTGCGGCCGGTCATATCCTGGTAATCCTTAATCGCGCCGATTACTGGCAAGTTGGCTATGTTATTCCGAAAGGAGGCTATCAGAAGATCCGTGCCGCCGGTATGGAGACACTGCGCAAAGAATTTGCCGACCTGCTGCCTGAGTGGGCGGATCGCATAGCTACTTTGAAGGAGTGGAAGCAGATCTCTGTTCTTTCCGTCGAATCAAGTCGTCTTCGTCGTTGGTATCGCCCGGGGCTGCTGCTAATCGGTGATGCTGCCCATGTGATGTCGCCCGTTGGCGGTGTTGGTATTAACTACGCTATTCAAGATGCCGTAGTGGCGGCGAATATTCTGGGCGGAAATCTCAAAGCAGGCCGTGTACGTTTAAGCGAACTGGCAAAGGTACAAAGAAAACGTGAGTGGCCGACGAGGATTGTCCAGGGTTTTCAGCATATTATCCAACAAATGGTGCTGGCCAGCGTGCTCAAATCGGATAAGGTGTTGACCATTCCGCCATTTGTTCCCTTTCTCCTGCGTTTGCCACTCGTGGGTGCACTACCAGCACAACTGGTAGCGTTCGGTCCATCGCGTGTCCACGTGAAAGATGTGTGAGATCATTTTTTCTTGCTACCAGAGCAAGGGACAAGTCCTTCGCTCTGGTAACATAACTGAATTTAAGCGCTGATGGCGGAAACATGCTTCTCGAAATTCTTGAAGAACTGGTCGAGAGCCACTTTCACCGTACCTTTGAGAATGATCTCGGGTGTAGAGGCAATTTTGCCTTCCATTTCGGCATGGGCATTATAACTCAGGTTTGTGGGGCCATTGGCCTCCTCTGTCAGGTCTACCACGCAGGTGGCTTTGATAGAACCAATCGAACTCTTAGGTTCAGCAATCAAAACGACACGC
The DNA here is from genome assembly GCA_005881295.1 of Chloroflexota bacterium. Classification (GTDB taxonomy): domain Bacteria; phylum Chloroflexota; class Ktedonobacteria; order Ktedonobacterales; family Ktedonobacteraceae; genus UBA11361. Next base: position 4,348 of record VBHS01000292.1, on the reverse strand, counting down.
GATGGGGCAACCACTTCACCTGTCTGCAAATACACATTATAAGGTCCCTTGAGTCCAGGAATATTGGGACTGATCTTCAACTTCATCTGTTGGCCACCAGCCATATCTACCAGCTCAGCACTTTCGCAGCCGGGAATACTTTCCTGGAGGATCTCAGGATTCAACAGTGCGGAAAATACCTCTGGCCGGGGTGCCTTAATCTTCTGACTACCTGAAATATTCATGCGGAATAGTTACCTTCTTCTCTATCATTTTTTTGCTCATGACCCTTTTAGGTCTTCTCCTAAAGAAGTTTGAGCATTTTGCCAGGCTCTATTATGCTTGATCTATGTCCGGGTTTCAATAGATCGGGTAAGAAGTACCATCAGTCTCCTGAATGTCTATCATTACCTTCTAATGATGTTGTAATGCGGCAATAATGAATGTGACGAAAATGATAACAAGTGCGCAAGCAAGCAGCAACACTACACCTACCGGAATGAGCACCACTGCTGTGGCTTTACCTCCACTCAGGCGATGTACTGCCATGAGCGAGAAAATGTTCAGGACGATCGAATAGATACTCAGGGCAAAAGCAACGAAAGCACCGGCAATCGGGATCAGGTTAACTATGCCTGAGACAATACCAATAGGTACACTGAACAGCAGGTTGCTATAACACTGCGTTACGAATTTTCCTTGCCCACCAAAAGCTTTGGCAAGTCCATAGAGAATACCCTGTCCAATGAAGAAAAACACTGGGACCAGTATGATGCTCATAAGAGAAAATCCAGCAAGAAGAGAACGCAGTGTTGCTGTGTCGATTGTACTAGAACTGGTCATAGTGAAGGTGGGTGATATCAATGTATACAGGTAACTCAATATTGCAGAGATGATAGCAAGGGCAATGAGTTGGACCCATACGATGTCCCAGCTTGCTTTACCCATCTCTTCAGCAAAAGTCATCACTCCGGGCTTTGTTGTTACCTTAATATACTGCCGGGGCAAACCCTTGATAGCCTCACCTAATGGAAGCGGTGCTGATTGGGGCGGACCGTAACCTGGTCCTCCCTGATAATAGGGATAGGGTGCCGCATAGGGATTTTCTGTTGGCGGCGTGTAGGGATTTTGCGGTGCGCCATAGGGATTCTGTGGAGGTGGTGCACCATAAGGATTGGATGGAGTGCCATACGCTGAATTTGGGTCGTTTGGTTGTCCTTGATTTGGATCCCAGGCCATAACTATTCCTCCTTTTGACAGCCCCTTTTTGTTCGATTATTACGTTGAAGTGGTCCGGGTTTTTTATAGCAGGTAGAACATACCTCACTCATCATAGCATAACATCACAAGCCTGCCCCAATAAAATCTGGCAGTGTGCCGGTGTTAACTTGCGGTTCCAACTCGTAGTCACATATAATGACATCAGGTAATGACGTCTCGTTCTTGCTCTGTTGCAAATGCGAAACAAAGGAGTTTCGGAGAATGTTTGCCGGCACTGGTGGAGAAGGTAATGCCTCACTGATGATCTCCCGGCGTGACTTCCTGGTCGCTACTTCTTCCTCAACGCCTGCATATTCAATGGCGTTCAACATTTGTGTTGGATAGATGGCAGTAGAAAATCATACCCGGACAAACGATAAGGAGAGAGCAACTATGTCTGAAAAGGATTTCATGCCCATTCAGAATTTCGATTATTTAGAATTTTATGTGGGGAATGCCAAACAAGCGGCATACTATTATAGCAATGCCTGGGGTTTTACGCCCATCGCCTATGCGGGCCTGGAAACGGGGGTGCGCGATCGTACGAGCTATGCCCTGGAGCAAGGCAATGTGCGTCTGGTTGTGACATCACCACTTGGACCTGAAGGTGAGATTGCCGAACATGTGAAGCTGCACGGTGATGGCGTAAAAACGATTGCCTTGCGCGTGGAGGATGCCGAGCGGGCATACGGCGAAGCGACAAAGCGTGGCGCGAAAGGTCTTGTGGAACCGGCTGCTCACCGGGACGACTATGGTACCGCGAAAACAGCTACTATTGCTATTTATGGTGATACCGTCATAACCTTCGTAGAGCGCCAGGACTATAAAGGCGCGTTTCTACCAGGCTATCGAGCCAGTGAAACGAATGTGCCGCGTCGCGCACGACCCGCTGGCTTAGCGGCCATCGATCATGTGGTGGGCAACGTCGAGTTGGGCAAAATGAATGAATGGGTTGAATTTTACGAGCGGGTCCTGGGCTTTACACAACTGATACACTTCGATGATCGTGCCATCAGTACGGAATACTCGGCCCTCATGTCCAAAGTGATGCAGAACGGCAGCGGGCGTATCAAGTTCCCCATCAACGAACCCGCTCAGGGAAGACGCAAATCCCAGATTGAAGAGTTCCTGGATTTCTATCGCGGCCCCGGTGTCCAGCATATCGCCTTGAATACCGACGACATCATCACAACGGTGCGCGGATTGGAGGAGCGCGGCGTAGAGTTTCTCAAGACGCCCAAAAATTACTATGAGACCGTACTGGATCGTGTCGGTCATATCGCGGAAGATATCAATCAGTTAGCGGAACTTGGTATCCTCGTAGATCACGACGATGAGGGCTACCTGTTACAGATATTCTCCAAGCCGGTAGTAAATCGTCCAACGGTCTTCTTTGAGGTGATCGAACGAAAAGGCGCCCGTGGCTTTGGCGAAGGGAACTTTAAGGCGCTGTTCGAGGCGCTGGAGCGAGAGCAGGAACTGCGAGGGAATCTGTAAAATGAAACTTGTCACGTTCAGAACCTCTGACCACGTAACTCACGCAGGTATCGCGCGCGATGAGCACATCATCGCGCTGGGCTGTCCCACCGTGCTTGAACTGTTGCGTGATCCTGAGGGCCTGACGAAGGCACAGAGAGCGCTTGAAGTACCGGGGAAAGCGTACGCTTTTCACGAAATCACGCTGCTCTCGCCCATTCCAGAGCCGCCCTCGGTGCGTGATTTCTATGCTTTTGAGCAGCATGTGAAGGCGGCTCGTGCCAAGCGCGGAGTGGGTATGATCCCAGAGTGGTACGAAATACCGATCTTCTACTTCACAAACAATAGTGAAATCTATGGCCATAACCAGGATGTGCCCTATCCTGTGGGTAGCAACGAACTGGACATCGAGTTAGAGATTGCCTGCGTGATCGGGCGAGAGGGCAAAGACATTCCTGTGGAAGAAGCGGCAACCTATATCGCTGGCTACACGATCATGAACGACTGGAGCGCTCGCGACCTCCAGCGCAAGGATATGGTGCTCAATCTTGGGCCGGGGAAGGGGAAGGATTTTGCTACATCGCTTGGCCCCTGGATTGTCACGCCGGATGAACTGGCCTCTCGTCGCAGTGGCGCCAGTGAACGTTATGATATGACGATGCTGGCTCGCGTCGACGGCAAAGAGATTTCACGCGGTAACTTCAAAGATATCTATTACAGCTTTCCGCAGATGATCGCCTGGGCCTCGCGCAACGCGCGTTTACGCGCAGGTGACATCCTTGGTTCTGGTACCGTAGGCACTGGCTGTCTCTTAGAGATTGGGACGGAGGTCCATCCCTGGTTCCAGCGTGGCGAAGTGATCGAGCTAGAAATTGACGGCATTGGTGTATTGAGGAATCGTATCGTGTAAATCAGAGTAGAGGAGGCTTAGCCTGCACCCTTCAGGAGAGATACAAATATGCCAGCATATCATCGTTTGGGGCAGATACCCCCGAAAAGACATACACAATTTCGTAAACCAGATGGAACCCTTTACTCCGAAGAACTCTTCGGTACGGAGGGCTTTTCCGGTAACTATGCCAACATCTACTACAATTATCCACCTACGCGGGTGAAAAAAGTAGAGCCATACAAACGTGTCGCGTATGAAGAATGGAATGAAGAGGTACAGCGTCACCATCACCTCAAGACCGCTGATCTGCCTCGTGGTGGAGATGCCGTTCTGGGGCGCCAGGTGCTCATGTTCAACAATGATGTCGCTCTAGCCGTAGCGCAGCCTACTATCGCGATGGATTACTACTTTCGCAATGCCGAGTGCGACGAGGTGTACTTTGTCCACGATGGACAGGGGGTGCTGGAGACAAACTTTGGCCTGCTGCCCTATCACGAAGGCGACTATATCGTGATCCCTCGCGGCACAACCTTTCGTTTCAAGATCGGGAACGACAGCCCTGATAGCCGCTTTCTAGTCATCGAGGCGCATGGCACGATCGAACCACCGCATCGCTACCTCAATAAAAACGGTCAGATGTTGGAGCACTCCCCCTATTGTGAGCGCGATATCCGTCGCCCAGAAGAGCTGGAAACGCATACCGAGCGTGGCGATTTTGAGGTGCGCGTGAAAGTAGGTAAT
>VBHS01000366.1 GCA_005881295.1 Chloroflexota bacterium | reverse complement strand
GACCTCGACGTGCGGCTGCCCTTCGCTTCCTTCGGGGATGGCAAGTCCGAGCCGTCGATAGAATTCCAGTGACTTCTCCATATCCTGGGCAACCAGGCCGAGCATGTAGAGTTCGAGTGCCATAATTCCGTTCCTTTCACGCAACACATTGGAGGTGCATCAAAACCATGCATGAGATAGAACGTTTCCGGCGTTCCTACAAAAGCGAGGCCGATCTTCCAGTCGTACTGGCATTGAAGCAGATCTGCACAACTGCTCAGAACATCTATGATGCGCTCACTACCTCGGATCTGCGCAGACTGCTCGCGCCGTTTTCTGCGCTGGCAACGACAACGAGCAGCAAGCAATCCTGGGAGGAGGCACGTCGAGGAATGTCCCCGGAACGCGCACAGCGCGCCATTACGCATCTTTCAACCTGGCAATGGTACACCAAAACGGTGATGCCTTCCTGACTCCATGCATTGAACCACTCTACAATGCTAGCTGGAGAGGGACGTCCGGTATCACGAGGATCTGGACAAACACCCCGGTAACAATGCTTGTCCGCCGATCAGTGACCTGAGCCTGCACCGGGTATATCCACCTCTGACCTGCCCGGGCTCCGGGCATTTCAAACGCAATGTCTGTTATCCTCGCTCTGCGATTCATCACCTGTCCCTCGCCGCCCCAGAGTATCAGCAGTGGTTCCTGCATCTCCTGGGTCTCTATGCTGTAGCTGCCTTTGACCGCTCCATGTGCAGCTTCCGACTCAGTCACAGAAAGCTGGAGATCCCCTGTGACAATGACATGTGGGAGAGATGTCTGGATTGCGGGTGGTGATAGCCGTTGTCTATGTTCAAATGCAGTGCTCATATTGCTATTTTCCTATCTAGTAGTCGTTACCTTCTTTGGCACGAACGGAATGAAACTGTTCAGTTCAGGCAGATGCAGCTCTGCTTCTCTCTGCAAAATGAGGGAAGGGAGGCACGGAGTTTCTCCTCCTGGTAGGGGTAGAGTCTCTATTGTCACTCTCCTTCTCGTGCTATGACCGGTGATTCTTTCTGAACTACCTCTCACTCGTTATTGTAGCATGATTTGATGAGAAGAGTATTACAAACACATGAGAAAACGCTCAGGTATTTTCTCGTAGCACAAGTAATTGACCAGATACCTTCGGGCCTGGAACCAGTTGAGGCTTAACCATACGCGATTTGCTCTGATAGCAGGCCAGATGGTTCTGCGCCGACCCTCTTTACAAACATCTTACACTAATTTCATATTTTACATACACTTACTTCATAGTTTTATGGCTATAATTAAAGCACGGATCAGTTATGCGTGGTAACCGCAAAAACACAATATATTTAACCCTTCGCTTTTTCTTCCTCTCTCCACAGCAAAGAGGGGTGGTACGGTCAATTCTGTACCACCCCTCTTTGCCTGCTTCGCGATAGCCATTGATATGGCAGTTACCGCCATCCACAAGATCAATCGCTGCTCTCATCTATACTCTACTTTTTTCATATCAAGCTGCTCTGGCCTTATTCACGATTTCTGCTGAATAATTGCAAACATGAGCACGAATCTCTCTCTTCTTGTCTCCCTATTGCTGGAGAATCTGATGCAAGTCTGTTACAACAAGATTGGACGGGATCGCGAAACTGACGCCATTGGCGGCCGTATTGGACTCCGTATTCACCGCGGTCAATGTTGGAATGCCAATCAGTTGCCCCTGCAAATTGATCAGAGCCCCGCCACTATTGCCAGGATTTACAGCGGCATCGGTCTGGATGGCTTTGGAAATCGTCGTTCCTGTTGACTCCGTCACACTTCGGTTCAGAGCGCTCACAATCCCATTGGTGGCTGTTTCAGTGATCCCGAGCGGGTTGCCAATCGCCATCACCTCTTGCCCCACGACGAGCTTGGAAGAGTCACCGATCTGGGCGACCGTCATATGTGCAAAAGGTTGAATGCGCACCACGGCCAGGTCATCGGCAGTAGCCGTACCTACCAGCTGCGCCTGTTCCGTGCTTCCATTGGACAGCACGACTTCAATGGTCTGTTCACCACTGACAACATGGTTATTGGTCACAATGTCCCCATTCGTGTCAATAATAACCCCTGAGCCAATCTGTTCTCCCTGTACTGTGATCACTTTGATTTCGACAACGGCTGGCTCTATCTTTGCAATGGCAGCCTCCTGTTGTGCCTCTAATGTCGTGCCGCTGGATGATGTAGCGGTTGCGGTTGCCACGGTCCTCGACGTTGTGCTTGTACTACTCTTGCCGCTCGTGAACTCCAGGCCAGCAAACAAACCCACCCCAAAAATGAGAGCGAGCACGAAGGTGAGGAGCAGGATCGCTCCCGCCCGGCCCGGCCGCTTCTGTGGCGGAGGTGGCGAGGTTTGCGGCCCCGGAGGATATTTAGGTGGCTGGGATGCTTCCTGCACTGGCGGAGTTTGCGTGACCGGAGGAATATCTAAGACTCCGACCGACGCAGACGATGCAGGTTGATAGGGTAGTTCATACGCTCCATAGGCTTCATTCTCTTCTGGTAGCATATTTTGTAGCATGTTCGTTGTCTCCTGCTTTTTTCCAAACACTCTATTGTTTCGCTTTACGAGTATCTGTCATACATTGCTCATATGCACCACAATGGCGCTCACATTGTCTTCTCCACCACCAGCCAGCGCCGCCTGGATGAGTGCGTGGGCTGTATCTGATGGATTGGGCGTGGGTGTAATCATAATGGCGGCAATCTGCTGGTCGCGCACCATTTCCCACAACCCATCGGAGCACAACAGCAGGACATCCTCCTCGGCGAGCTGCACGACAGAAGCGTCCACTTCCACGTTGGCTTCATTTCCCAGGCAGCGATAGATTTGATTGCGCATGGGATGGGTATAAATGTCGTCGGGCGTGATGAGCCCCGTTGCCACAAGTTCGGCCACAACCGAGTGATCGCGGGTGATCTGCGCGAGTCCTGTGGGCTCGCGATAGAGGTAGAGCCGGCTATCGCCCACATGGGCTACGTACGTAGTGGTCTCAATCACCAGAGCGGCTGTCATCGTCGTGCCCATCGTGGTTCCCTGTTGCTGGTTGTATTCATATTGATCGGCCCTCGCTGGATGTTCCGATATCCGAATGATTGTGTGAAAACTCATCATAATGCTCATTTAGGTTCGATGTGCAAGGCTACGTTTCTTGCACTAATTCAATAGTAAAGGGAAAACATGTGAAGCGTATTGGAGGAAGATGGGAAAATTCACATAGTTCCGAATCTATAAACAGGCAGAAGAAGGTCCCTGGCGAACCCTGGGTACTCCTGGACCCGCCAGGGGGTGAGTGCCGCAGCCAGCAACCGCTGATCGGGGTGATCTAGTCCCTGCTGTGCAGCAGCATACTATTAACCAATGTCAATGCTTGTGGCAGTGATGCTCCCATCGCTGTTGTGCGTACCCATGACGTTAATCCGGGTGCCAGCCTTGATAGCGCTCGCGGCAACGGTCTTGCTGGCTTGCGTGTACCGGGTACTCGCTGTCGTGTGGATCGTTCAGCGTCTGGGCGCTGTTGGCATTCCCCGACGTGACGCTCGCGGCCTGCGTCGTGCTGACCGACGAACCCATGATCGCGCCTACGCCTAGGGCGAGCATAAGGGCAAAGGCAAGGCCCCCAATCAGGAGCCATCTGCGCCCTCGTCGGCGTGAAGGGGGCGGTTGGCCCAACCGGGTCGAGACCATCTCTTCATAATCTTCCATTGGTATACCTCCTTTCGTTAGAGTGGACCGGTGCGGCGTTTTCGCTTGCCGCACTCAGAATATAAGGCGGGTAGATGTGATATCGATTGGAATAAAATGTGACTTCTCTCATTCTTTTATCTCATACGGGCAACATCTGCCCGCTTCTGTTCCGTCAT
>VBHS01000290.1 GCA_005881295.1 Chloroflexota bacterium | reverse complement strand
GATGATCTCCTGAGTATCTGGAATGCATACTGAGCTTACTCTTGCAGGTTAGTAGCCATCGCAGGAAAGTGCAAGAGATGTCGTTCCTGATGTAACCCTGGCTTAAATCTCGCGTCAGCCGGAATAATTTCGGGCAGCCGCATGTTGGTAATAGTAGATATCTTACAAAAGTATAGCTTTATAACAAAAGTATAGCTAATCATTCCTTGACAAGCAAAAAATGGGCATGGTAATCTTTTGTTAGCAGCTATATTTATTAAATTGATTGACTTTGTCAAGAATTACATAGACGAAAGGTGAGTGAACATGGGCGAGGCATCTCGTGAGATCATGCGGCAGGCACGTCGCCAGGTGCCAGAGTGGTCGACGCCACAAGTGAACGAGGCCATGGCACATCAGCATGAGGCTGGGCGTGAGAACCAGGAGATCGTTCTTGTAGATGTACGTGAAAAGCACGAATGGAACGAAGGACATATCCCGGGAGCTGTACATGTGCCTCGTGGCTATCTCGAATTGCAGGTAGAAGAGGCGGTTCCAGACAAAGATAAAACCGTGGTGCTCTACTGCGCCGGTGGTGTACGATCATTAATGGCTGGAGCTACTTTGCAGCAGATGGGTTACAAAAATGTCGTTTCGATGGCGGGTGGTTTTGGCGCGTGGAAGGGGAACGGCTATTCATTTGTACAGCCACGTACCATGAGTGAGGCTCAGGCCAAGCGCTATAGCCGGCATCTTCTCGTCCCTGAAGTGGGTGAGGAAGGGCAGTTCAAACTGCTCGATTCCCGCGTTCTGTTGATCGGCGCCGGTGGTCTCGGTTCTCCTGCGGCCTATTATCTTGCCGCCGCTGGTGTGGGCACGATAGGTATTATTGATGCCGACGTCGTTGATGATAGCAATCTCCAGCGACAAATTTTACATAATACTCAACGCATTGGACAATATAAGGCCGAGTCGGCGCGCGAAACAATAGAGGCCCTCAACCCAGATGTAAAAGTAATCACCCATATTGAGCGCCTCGATGAAAGCAACGTGGCACGTATCATAGCAGATTACGATGTTATTCTTGATGGAACGGACAATTTCCCCACGCGTTATCTCCTCAACGATGCTGCTTTGATTGCCAATAAGCCGGTCGTCCATGGGAGCGTCTTCCGCTTTGAGGGCCAGCTGACCGTCTTCAAGCCATACGAAGGCCCTTGCTATCGCTGTCTCTACCCAGAGCCACCTCCTATGGCGTTAGCGCCAAGTTGCGCTGAGGCTGGGGTACTGGGCGTCCTTCCTGGTATCATTGGCATTTTGCAGGCAACGGAGACAATCAAGTTATTGCTGTGTATCGGTGATCCGCTGGTGGGCCGAATGATGACTTATGACGCTCTCGCCGGTGAGTTTAATGAATTGCGACTCTTCCGCGATCCGAAGTGCGCGGCATGTGGTGAGAATGGGCACCCGGAGAACCTGCCGACCTATGCAGATGTTTGTGCCATCCCCGCCTGATAGCAATTGAGATAACGAAGCTCTATGAAGAGCTTCATGAAGGAGGTATTATGGCAACTGTTCGCCTGGCACCTGTTTTACGATCCTCTGTAGGTGGTTCAAAGCAGGTAAATGCTGAGGGCAGTAATCTTTCTGAAGTACTGGCCGATCTTTATAGTCGTTTTCCTGCTCTAAAGGAGCAGATTCAACCGGAGGAGAGCCTGAGTCGCTTTATTAACGTGTACATCAACGACCAGGATGTCCGCTTTTTACAGGGCCTGGAGACAAGCGTGGGACCGAACGATACAGTGATCCTCCTACCTGCCATGGCCGGTGGTCGTTAGACCTGGAGTATATCTATGCGCTTTAGCAGCATATTGGAAACAATTGGCAACACGCCTCTGGTAGAGTTAAAGAGTTTCAGCCCGCGTCCTGGCGTGCAAATTTTCGCCAAACTGGAGGGGGCCAATCCGTCTGGCAGCATCAAGGACCGCATCGCCAAGAAGATGATCGAAGAGGCGGAGGCAAGCGGGAAACTTACACCTGACACTATCCTGTTAGAGCCTACCAGCGGTAATACGGGTATCGCTCTGGCGATGATCGCCCGTGTTAAGGGATATCGCTTCACAGCGGTGATGCCAGATAATGTAACGCGCGAGCGACATCAGATGCTGGAACTGTATGGCGCGAATATCATTTTCTCTGATGGGAATCAGGGCAGTAATGGGGCAGTGAAGCTGGCTCAGGAACTGGCACAAAGTGATGACCGTTACCTTATGCTGTACCAGTATGGGAACGAAGCCAACCCCCGCGCCCATTATGAAGGGACGGCACAGGAGATCATCGATGATCTCCCCGACCTGGATGTTTTCGTTGCTGGCCTTGGCACCGGTGGTACGGTCACCGGGAGTGCTCGTCGCTTGAAAGAGTATAATTCCAAGATTAAAATAATTGCCGCCGAGCCGTTACAGGGTGAGGGTGTGCAGGGATTGCGAAGTCTCCAGGATGGCTTTGTACCGCCGGTGTTGGACCAATCACTTATTGATGCGAAGATACTGGTGATGAGTGGCGACGCGGTACGCCGGACGCGCCAGCTTAAGGATCAAGAAGGTATCTTCGCAGGCCCTTCCTGTGGAGCCGCGCTTCACGCCGCATTACGCGTGGCGGAGACTTTAGAGCGTGGCAAGATTGTAGTTATCCTCGCTGATGGCGGTTGGAAGTACCTGAGCGAAGATTTATGGACACGCGATCTGGATGAGCTCGAGGAAAATTTAGAGGCGAAAATTTTATGGTAGCCGCTGAAGCGTTTATTGTGCGTATCCCTGGTAATATGTATCAAGAGATGGTGGCACATGTAGCTGCGGCCTATCCCAATGAGGCCTGTGGTCTATTGGCTAGTAAGGACGGCCAGGTAGTCAAAAACTACCCGACCGCCAATGCTGCCGAACACCTCGATGATTTTTCTGAGATTGACCCCGAGGTATTGTTGCATATTTCTTTTGATATCGATGAGTATGATGGTGAA
>VBHS01000291.1 GCA_005881295.1 Chloroflexota bacterium | reverse complement strand
GATATTGTGCGTAGCCCCTATGCTCACGCGCTCATCAAGAATATCGATATTAGTGAGGCGATGAAAGTACCCGGCGTGGTGGCGGTGATTACGGGTAAAGATCTGGATGCCGCTGGACTGGCCTGGATGCCTACCCTTTCAGGGGACACGGAGGCAGTGCTCGCGCTGGATCGCGTTCACTTTCAGATGCAAGAGGTTGCTTTCGTCGTTGCCACCAGCCGTTATGCTGCAGCTGATGGTGCGGCAGCAGTCGACGTCGAATATGAACCTCTACCAGTGGTCGTTGATCCAAAAAAGGCTCTTGATCCTGATGCCCCCTTGCTGCGACCGGATAAGAAAGATAAACAACCCACAAACCAGATTTACCACTGGGAGACAGGCGAGAGGACTGAAACCGATGCGGATTTCGCCGATGCGGAAGCCAGTGGCGTCGTTGTCAAGCAGGATATGTTTATTCCGCGTATCCATCCGGCTCCTATCGAGACGTGTGGCTGCGTTGCTGATTACAATAAAACGACCGGTAAATTGACTGTGTGGCTCACTTCGCAAGCCCCGCACGCACATCGTACGCTCTTTGCTATTGTCGCTGGTCTGCCTGAGCACCGTATCCGCATTATCTCTCCTGATATTGGTGGTGGTTTTGGCAACAAGGTGCCCATCTATCCTGGCTATGTTTGTGCTGTGGTGGCATCTCTCACCACAGGTAAGCCCGTCAAGTGGATTGAAGACCGCTCTGAGAATATCGGTAGCACAGGGTTTGCTCGTGACTACCATATACACGCGGAGATAGCCGCCGACAAAGATGGTAATGTAAAGGCATTAAAAGTCCATACGCTGGCGGACCACGGCGCGTTTGATGCTGCAGCACAGCCAACCAAATTCCCTGCCGGGCTCTTCCACATCTGTACGGGCTCGTATGACTTCAAGCATGCATTTGTCGATGTGGATGCGGTCCATACCAACAAAGCTCCTGGTGGTATCGCCTATAGATGTTCGTTTCGCGTAACTGAGGCTTCGTACTTGATCGAGCGTATGATGGATATGCTTGCTCATGATCTTGGGAAAGACCCGGCGCAACTACGCCTGCAAAACTTCATTAAACCAGAAGCTTTCCCCTATCGCTCAGCCCTTAATTGGACATTCGATAGTGGAAACTATGAAGGCGCCTTAAAGCTGGCGATGAAGAACATTGACTATGAAGGGCTGCGTCGAGAACAGGCCGAAAAACGTGCCCGGGGAGAATTGATGGGGATTGGTATCTCCAGCTTTACTGAGATTGTGGGCGCTGGTCCTGGGAAACACTTTGATATTGCTGGTATCGAGATGTTCGACAGCTGCGAAATACGCGTCCATCCAACGGGCAAGATTCTCGCACGCATCGGCGTACAGACGCAAGGGCAGGGACATGAAACTACCTTTGCTCAGATAATAGCGGCGGAACTGGGCATGTCACCTGATGACGTGGATGTCGAGCATGGCGATACCGATACAGCACCCTATGGGCTAGGAACCTATGCCAGCCGGAGCACGCCAGTAGCTGGTGCCGCTACCGCGCTGGCGGCACGAAAAGTACGGGATAAAGCAAAGAAGATCGCTGCCTATTTACTGGAGGTCGGTGAAGATGACCTCGAGTGGGAACCAGGGCGCTTCTTCGTCAAGGGGACACCTGGTAAGGGTAAGACGATACAGGAACTGGCCTTTGCCGCCTATACAAATTGCCCACCATTTCTGGAGCCAGGCCTGGAGGCAGTGAACTACTACGATCCTCCCAATCTCACCTATCCGTTTGGGAGCTACATCTGCGTTGTAGATATCGATAGAGGTACGGGCCAGGTGCATATCCGTCGCTTTATGGCGGTGGATGACTGTGGCACGATTATTAATCCTATGGTCGTCGAGGGACAGATCCATGGCGGTTTGACACAAGGGCTTGCGCCAGCTCTGTATGAAGAGTTGTCTTTTGACGAAAACGGGAATATCCTGACTGGGAACTTCCAGGACTACCTGATTCCTACTTCAATGGAGACTCCAAACTGGGAAACGGATAGAACAGTTACGCCATCACCGCATCATCCTATCGGAGCCAAGGGGGTCGGTGAGTCGCCGACTGTCGGCGCTCCGCAAGCGATAGCCAATGCTGTTGTTGATGCCCTTGCACATCTTGGTGTGCGTCACATTGACATTCCAATAACGCCATGGAAGGTGTGGAGTATCCTCAAAGAAAAAGGCATGACGGCGGACTAGTAGTTACAGCTTGCAAATCTTACTATCGAGGCAATGGTGATACGGAAAGGTAAAAGAGACAATACTGACCCTCCTACCTTGCCTATCACCATTGCCGCATGGTATTGCGTTTACCGTTTTTCCTGGAGGATACTATGTCTAAGACACTACTGGAGCTGGCACATCAATTGACCGAGGCTGGCGAGCCATTTGTGCTGGCAACGGTCGTGTGGTGTGAACGGCCCACTTCAGCTAAACCAGGCGCACAGGCTCTTATCCGGGCCGATGGACAGGTGACGGGCTGGGTCGGGGGTAGTTGTGCCCAACCTGTCGTTATACGTGAGGCTGCGCGCATCTTGCGTGAAGGCGGCGATCCTTATCTCTTGCGCTTAGGGACATCTGATACGGGGATTGACCGCAAGGATGTACGAAATTTCCCCATGTCATGTAGCAGTGGAGGCGTATTAGATATCTTTATGGAACCACATTTTCCTCTGCCCAAACTCGTGCTGATAGGTGAATCGCCCGTGGTTGCGGCACTGAGTCAGCTAGCGCAGGTGATCGACTTTTCAGTCACGCAACTGCATGATGCCGATCTGAGCCAGGTTACTATCAATGAGCAGACGTGTATTCTTGTTGCCAGTCACGGACAATACGATGAAGAAGCTGTAGAACAGGCGTTGGGCAGTCGCGCTCGCTATGTTGGTATGGTAAGTAGCCTCAAACGGGCTGAGGCTTGTCGCGCATATTTGCGTGACGCTGGTTTGAGCGCACCGCAAATTGCTCGTCTTAAGGCGCCTGCAGGGCTTGACATTGGCGCACTCACTCCAGATGAAATTGCGGCCAGTGTGCTGGCAGAGCTGGTGCAGGTGCGTCGACGAGGTGCAATCGACGATGAGGAAAGCAAGCAGGGCACGAAGGAGATACGGTACGAAGTTAGCGCTGGAACTGTTGCCAGTGCTATTGATCCGGTTTGCGGTATGGAAGTGGAAATAGCGAACGCACGACACCATAGCGATTTTGAAGGTCGTACCTTTTACTTTTGTTGTCCCGCCTGTAAGCGTTCATTTGAGAGGAACCCACAGGAATATCTTGTACAGCATGAAAGATGAATGTGCTCTTGCAGCTTCCTATTGTAACTGAATCCTGTGATATGATAATAGATACAGTTTAAGTGTGGCGCCGTGGCAAACTTGATGATCTACCACAGCTATTTTTGTCACTCTACCCGCCACCATCTGTCGACAACTGTAAGAACATATTTCATTGAACAGGTGTCAGTATGAAAGGTAAGGCTCAGTATGGAATTTACTGGTACGCAAACTATTGCCGCTCCCATTGAGAAGGTATGGGCGTTTCTCTACGACGTCAATCAGGTAGCTGCCTGTGCGCCCGGTTTTCAGAGCCTGGAGGTGTTGGAAGATGAACACTGGAAGGCAGTGGTTGGAGTTGGTGTAGGGGCTGTAAAGGCAAAATTTACGCTGGATGTGACGCGGCCAGAGATGGAAGAACCAGAACATATGACTATGAAGGGCAGGGGCAAGGCCCCTGGCAGCGCTGTTGATCTGTCTGGCGACATGAGACTAACGGCGGTCGATGATGGGCAGACGCGTATGGATTGGCAGGCTTCCGTCGTTGTGAGTGGCACAATTGCCAGTGTTGGCGCTCGCCTGCTGCAGGGAACCGCGGAGAAACTTACCGGGCAGTTTTTCGATTGCCTCAAAAGCAAGTTAGAGGCTCCGGATAGTAATACTGCCAGCGGGTAGAGAGAGAAATCTCTATGGAGACCGCTGTTGAACGTTGGAAGATCATGCTCAACTTGAGAGCGCAACAGATGGATGCTGCTTATGCCCGCCTGGGGCGTACGAGCGCGGATTTCTGGGATCGGCGGGCGCGGCGCTTTCATAGCACAACGAAAGATGCAGTTGTGCATGATCCTTTATTGCGCAGACTCCAGGATGTAGTAACTGCTCATACGAGCGTGCTGGATGTGGGGGCCGGAACGGGCCGGTTTTTGCTGGCACTTGCCCCTACAGGGGGGCATATTACCGCCGTTGAACCAAATGCTGCAATGCTGGGTTATTTGCGCAAGGACGCGGATGGACAGGGCCTCACAAATATCACCATTATTCAGTCGATCTGGCAGGATGCTCCCGAGACTCTTGCAGCAGATATCGTTATCTGTAGTCACGTACTCTATCCAATAGTCGACATTGTACCTTTCCTGGCGAAACTGATTAAAGCGACGGGCCATATTTGCTATATCTACATGCGAGCAACCTCTATTGATGCTTTAACTGGCCATCTCTGGAAACACTTCCATGGAGATGAGCGGCGTCTGCCTCCTGGATATATTCATGCGCTCGACGTGCTTTATGAGTTGGGGATATACGCAGATGTGGAAGTCGTCAAACTCCCCGTAATCCTCAGCTATCCTTCTGTTGATGTTGCAGTGGAAGAGGTGTCAGAGCAGCTCATTTTACCCGGTGATGATATGACGCGCAAGGAGTTACGCCATTTGCTGGAGGACTGGCTGGTTGAGCGCAATGGAATGCTTGTGCCACCAGTCGAGGCAATGATAGGGGCTATAATCACGGTGCAGAAGTAGGGAGGAGAGATTCCAGCTGCCTGGCACAGCCCAAATGTGCTATTGGCCCATTTTGCTCTTAAGAGATATGTTATAATGCCTCTTGATATTCCAGACCGTGTCACGAAATTCGATACAATGTTCTAAAATCAATTAGAGGTAGATGATGGACTGGCTTGATGACATTGATGAGAAAGAGCAGCAGCAATGGCAAGCGCGTGTGGCAAGAGAGCGCTTTGACCTCTCGGCCTCAGTTGAAGAAGCGTTGACAGATGTGTCTGCTCAGGAAGACCCGGAATCAGACGAGGTTGAAGATAATGTCCCTATCATAAAAAGTACGGCGCTTATTCCCCCGCGCCTGAGTCTTCAATCTAAACAGTTGCCGGCGGTCAGTAGATCAGTGAAGGTGCGAACCGATTATCTTCCTCTAGCTACAGTGGGGGCAGCGGTTTCTCGACCAACGGAAGCGCCTGGTCCTGTGCAAAGCAGGCAACGTTCACCGAGACGTGCAACAAAGGTGCGTTTGCAGGTTGTTCCCAAGCAGGAGGCAATTGAGAAACCTGAAATGACCGGGGTGCGATCTTATGAAGTGGACACCAATCCCAGTATGCCAGCTGTGGACAGGCTTGCAGGTCCTATGGGTCCTCGTGCTGATGAAGACGGTCAAGAAACCTCGGGTTCAGGTCGGTTTGAGAAGGGGCAATGCGAGGTTATGGTTGCCAATGCACATATTATCGCATCGAGTGTCGTAGTTGTGGTACTGACGGCTGATCCAGGTCCGGTGGTGGTACAGTATGTTACTCTCCATCCACAGGTAGGATTTACTGTCCACCTGAGCGCAGCAGCGAGGAAAGCGGCGTCATTCAATTATCGAATAAGCTAATTGAGAAGATCTCCTCCCTCGATCGTTTGAATCGAATCTGCAATAGCCATGACACGGACAAGGTGATCAAAGTCATGGGCAGTGTCTTCGGCTCCTTCACCAGAAGGCGGCGCGGAGGCCCCGATGTTCACATCTGGGGAGGAAGCGCCGCCGAACCTTTTTGATACTCATAACCATCAACGCGATGTAGAGGCGAGCAATAGCGAGCATGAATGCCCTCCACCATGCCATGTGTGCCGGTAATCTTAAAGTACCCATCAGTTTTAATGGCAACGCGTCCAACATATGTACCCATCCTTTTCCCTCTGGTGACGACTGCCTGAACCATATCCCCCGTTTGGAATCCAAAGACTTTGCTTGGCCCTTTCGGGCGGCTCCTTGGAAATCCCCATCCGTCAACATTACAAAGCTGGCGGCATTGTCGGCCTCTGGCTGTGATAAGCAGGGGGATAACATGTTGCCACTGGACCCGCTCTGGTGTAGATGGCCCCACGCATACAGCGTCGAGCCAATGACTCTTGGGAATGCCGCGTTGTTTCCTATTCCATTTTGTCTGGCCCCCCGTACTGACCTCGATCGGCAGTCCTGTGGCTTTGAGTCGTTCATAGAGCGCCCAACGTGTCGAGTTCACTGCTGCTGCGTCTTTTAATGGTTGCAAGGCCTGTGCCTGGAGGTGGGGAAAGCCAAATGCCTGGGCGGTTTGGGAGCCTTTTTGTTGATTGCACGCTTCGCAGGCCAGGGTGAGATTGGTGATCCGGTCACTGCCTCCACGTCTTTTGGGCACGATATGTTCCACTTCGAGCGGGATATCTCCTTTTTGGCAGTAGACGCATTTATGTCGCCATTTGAGTAAAAGATACTCTTTAACTTCTAGCCCCGCGAGAGTTCCGTGTTGGTAGGCGACTCCCTTGATCTCAGGGTTTTGGATGGCCTGGGTGTCGAAGCGCACCGCCTCATAGGAAATGGCACCCAGCGGGCACCAACGCATCAGCCGCCTGGTCCAGGTCTGCACATTTTGCATCCGTGAGCACAACGAAGGAGCAAGCCACCCGCGTTTGCGCCGACGATTGCTAAAGCGGGCCGCCCGGTAGCGCGTATGCCGAGAACGGCGACCTCGACGCACGCCAGCCCGTTTTTGCAGCGCCTGGTGGACCTCTTCTCCCCGGTGAACCAACTCCGCAGCCCATAGCACCTGTCCTGATGTATCGTTGAGGACGGCGAGCCCCGTTGTCTTGGACCCTGGATCAATTTTCAGGCGCAGGGGCTGTGGATGTGCTTCAGAAACTGGATGCTTGAGAATCAGGACAAAGGGAAATCGCCGGTAGACGGCTGCCTTCCCAGATGAGAGGAGCTTGCGGGCTCGACCGGGATGAACCGGATCGAGGGGCCGCTTCTCCTGATCAATCACAAAGACGTACGACATGGCTGAGTCCTCTGTTCTTGCCCTTTCGGGCCTCCGGCAAGCGCCGGGTAAAGTTTTCCTCGTCCAACTTCTGCGAAGGTTTCCTTTGGATGCGAGCCGCACTGCGATTGAAACCCCATCTCGCTGTTTAACGACGCGCCGCAGGGTCCGGGACTGGAAGGCCACCCCGGAGTGCCTATGCATTCTTCGCGAAGGGCTACCAGGTACTTACACCTGGGGACTGCTCAGCATCGGGGCTTGCCGGAGCAAGCCCCCACCCATTCAGGTGTGGAGTCGCTGACTATCCATGATTGCTTTAGCGCGTTCAAGGAGCCAATTGCGAAGCTCTATCACTATCTACAAGTTCTTTCTCTAGATTGGACGAAGGTAACGTGACAATAAAGCGGCTTCCTTCGCCTGGTATACCACTGCTTTCAGCTCGGATAGTCCCACCGTGCATGTGGAGCAGTTCCGCGACAATATACAGGCCGAGACCTATGCCCCTGGTTTTACTTCCATCGATATTGGACCCTCGATAAAAGCGCTCGAAGAGACGAGGGAGTGCTTCTTTTGGAATGCCAATGCCTGAATCCTCAATGCAGACTTCGATGGTTCGACTGCCCTTATCTATTTCACTCTCTTTTTGGCACATGGAGACAGTGATTGGACCGCCGAGAGGACTATATTTTATGGCATTCTGTACCAGGTTGGCAATTACTTGTTTGAGGCGTGCGCTGTCTCCAATAACGATATAAGGGTGATCGCTGGGTGCGATGTGACAAGCGATCTGGTGAGCGGTTGACGTAGAGCCATGGGCTGAGACCACCTGTTTAGCAATCTCTGCAAGGTCAGCAGGTTCTGAGTTGATAACCAGTTGTTTGCGGTTGATCTGGGTTACTTCTAAGAAGGTATTGACGATATTTGTCAATTGGTGAGCTTGTTCCTCAATCGCTGTAAGGCTATCAGCCACTCGTTGTGTGTTCTGTGGATCTGTTCCTTTGCGCAACATACGTAAAGCGACCTGACTATGAGTGAGAATAACAGTGAGAGGTGAACGAAATTCGTGAGCGGTGATAGCCAGAAATTCGTCTTTTAGAGCATTTGCCTCGCGCATTGCGGCTTCGCTCGTGCGCGCGTCCACAGCTTCTTGCTGCCAGCGGGCCTGCTCGATTGCCAGCCCGGCAAGTTGCGCTATACCTTCGATGACTGCCATATCCCAGATAGAAAAATCAAGCGGTACAGATGGTTGTTCAGTTTCGCCAGGAGGGATATTCTTTGAATGGGATGATGAGCGATCCAGGGTTATCAAGCCAAGTATGTGATGATTGTGAGTGATAGGTGCGGCAAGTACCATTGTCTGGTTGAATGGATTGGGCTGGTTGTCGTACTGCTCGGCGTTAATGACGGTGGCATGGCCTTCTAATATTTGTCTACGGAACCCTTGATACTGATGTGCCTCTGGAGAAAGCCAGCGGCTCTGCTCGAATAGCCATGTTTTTTCTACTTCATTATCTTTGAATCCCCTGGACAACAGGAAGGTAAACGCTTCTTCACTTTGATCAAAGAGGTGGACGGAGCCCCGCTCGCAGTTGAGAGTAGAGAGCGTCATTTCCAGGACACTATCGAGAATATCTTTTATTTCGGTAATGCCGGAAACAGCTTCCGCTACATTGAGCATTGTTTCGAGCGCCAAACGAACACGCTGCTCGGCGCGTGTTTGCTGTGTGACATCGCGAAAGGCGCTGACGAGCCCTACCTGTTTTTGCGCCTCATCCAACATGGGAGTGACATTTACCTCTATCACTCGCTCGACGCCATCACCCCGGACGGTCACGAATCGTTCACCACGGATGCGTTCACCTTTGAGGGCGCGCGCAACCGGGAATTCATCGTACGAAAGCGGTTGCCCATGCATCGAGCGGGTCGGGTAACGATTGAGAAACGATTGTAATCGATCAGTAGAGTTTACTGGAACTCCGAGAAAGAGCGAGGCGGCGTTGTTGCGTACAAGAACTTCTCCATCCTGGTTGACAACGGTTATTCCTTCGCTCATGGCCTGGAAAACAGCGTCGAGCGTATTTGCCCGTTCGGTTGCCAGCTTAGCAGAATTACGGACATCTGCCAGGAGTTGATCTTTTTTCACAGCAAGCGCACACTGGGCCGCAATATCCTGAGCAAAGGCAAACTGACCTTGAGTGGGGTGATAGGTCGAGTCTCGATAGTTGACAAAGGCGAAGCCAATGCACTGAGAACTAGAAGATGCCGGCTGGGTACCTGGTGTGGAGGTTATTGAACGAACACCGCCGGCCATCAGCGGGACAATCATCACATTATCAAAGCCGAGCTTTTGAAAAAAAGGCTGTTCGGATCCCGTCATTTGATGGATGTTCAAAAAGAGGGGCGAACCAGTGGTAGCCGCCTTTTGACAGTCAGGTAGGTCTTGCAGTGTAGTGGCTGTGATGAGTGGTTCATTGAAATGTGTTTGTTGCGGCCCTGTACTGTTAGCCAGGTATAACGTCTGAGAATTTATGAGCATAATCTCACCACTATCCGCGTTTAGTCCGCGAACCAGGTGTTGTGTAGCGATTTTGAGCACAACCGAAAGATCTTCCCCTGAATTGACGGTTAATGCTACCTGATAAATTGCGCGGGCACGTTCAATCAACCGTTCAGCGCGTGTTCGCTCTGCCTGTGCCTGCTGGTAGAGCCGAGCATTGTCTATGGCAAGTGCTGCCTGTTGTCCAATAGCGCGTGCAAGTTGTTGCTGCTCCTGGGAGAAGTCGCGTATTTGAGCCGGGTCATCAAGGGACATCATACCCAGGATGCGGTCTTCGCGCTTGAGCGCAATGAGTAATACAGAGCGCACAAGAAATGTTTCTGCCACTTTTCGTGCCCTGGGATTATTCAATAGATCTTTAACAAGGAGCAGACCCTTTTCCTGGAGAAGGCGGGGGAGGTGAGGGTCCTCGAAGAAGATAGAGCCATGATACCAGAGATGATCCGCGGCTGTGATTTTTTTACGGTCAACGTGCTCCGTGGAAAGGTAATAGGCAGTGGGGAGAAAAACATTGCGAGTGTCATCGAATAGCCAGACAGAGCAGCGCTCTACTTCGCAGACCTCAATTGTACGTTTAGTCAATGCGTGCAAAATATTTTTGAGATCGAGCGAGGATGCTAAAAGCTCTGCTAATTCACGCAAAATCTCACTTTCACGCAGCGCAGTTACCAGTCGTTGATGTTCCTGATCATTGGTGAAGGGGGGACGCTCACCTAACATGCTCTCTTCCTCGTCAAGAATTTAAACCAGTGGTGCAAGAGACGCACCATAAAAATACGCGTAGATAAAGTAACTTACATAGAAATACCAATGCTTTTGCGCAAGGGGTATGTAATTATGTCAAAGTGTAACAGATGGGTATAGATGGCGTCAAGCAAAATAGGGTATTTGACTTGACATCTTTTCAGGAATGAGGGAAATAGGAGGAAATGTAGAAAGATAGTCATCTTTTTCGACGTAACCTGAGCAATTCCACGAGGAATGCCAGGCCAGTACCTGCTACCGCCTCGGCTACGACAGCAGTTTTCGATGAGGTCGGCGTGGTATGTTCTTTTTCTTTATCGTGCTTGTTGTGCTTGTTTTTGCTTTGTGCAGGAGACGTGGTCGAGGGCTGTCCTGATGTGGTCTTTGCCGAAGAAGGCTCTGCGGCTGCAGCCGTAGTTATACCAGCAGTATCGTGTTTCCCGTTACCTGGTGCATTTTCTATGCCAGTTTTTTCTGCCACATCGCCGGTTGGGGCATCTTTATGAGAAGGTGGTGCCTGTTTCTCTTTATCCTCTTGATTCTTTGGTAGATGACTTGTAACGATGTGGACCATAGACACCAGGTCAACAGGCGTTGCCTCGATCTTTTCAGCGAAGAAGGCATTGACTTCGGCGCCAATAAGTATAATAAGGGCAAAGTAGTAGAGGAAAACCAGTAAAATGACGAAAAGGCCAGTTGGTCCCGCAAATCCTTTGAGGAAGTTCGCGGCGTACAATGGGAAGAGTGGTAAATAGATTGAAAGTCCCACCGCTGCAATAATTGCTCCCAAGACAGCGTTGCGGAAGCTGATGTGCTGGTTGGGGACAACCATATAGATAACCTGGAACAATATCCACGAGGATATCAAGGTGCCAATTATGCCGCCAAGGCTAAAAATGATGTTAACGCCGGGAAAGAGGCGTGATCCGCCGAAAACAGCCAGGATAATAGCAATATAGCCCAAAATACCAGAATCATGGGCGAGCTGATTAAGTGCAGGTTTTAAAGCTTCTTGCGATGAAATTGATGACGGGAAGACATTGGCAATTTGTTGGATGAGTTGGTTCTCTGCATTCGGGTTCAGTCCACTGAGAAACAAGCCAAGGATGGATACGATAGCAACTATTATTGGAAACATTGCCAGAAGTAAATTGTATGCCAGCATAGCGGACAGATTAAAACACCAGTCATTGGTGAATTTAGTCCAGAAGGCCTTGATGGGAGAAATTCCCTTTTCGGCGGTTTTGACTACTTCTGAGATACCTTCCTTGCTATCATCCTGGGAAGGCTTTGTTGCATTTTTCATCGTGCTATCACCCGCAACCTTTCAATTCCTGGAAAGTGAACACCCAAAGAGCGTCATTGTAATCTCTATTTTCTGCATTGATTCACGATAGATGAGCCCAACTCGTTTCAGCTAAAGATGTGTTTGGTGGGTCTTTGACAGTTTCACTTCGGCCAAAAATACGGTATAGTATACGCTAACGTAAGGCATCTCGATGAAAGCCAGGAACCAGGGTATGAATGCACAACCACCACCAAAGTCTTTTGCGGCACTTTTATGGGATGTTTTGCGTTTGAGTTTCAAAGCCATCTGGGAAAACCGCGCCAATCCCGCTCGTCCTTTTGTGGAGCGCCAGCAGGCCTTGAATGTGCTGGGTTTGCCGCCAAATGCCACTCCACAGCAAATTAAACGTCGCTATAGAACACTGGCGAAACGTTATCATCCCGATCGTGGGGGAGATCAGCAGCAGATGAAGCGCATCATAGCTGCATATGAGTACCTGACCAGGGAACAGCCAACGATGTGAAGGTATGAACGAGCTACGGTAGCTGAGCGCCACAATTATTACAAAATCTTTTTCCTGGTCGAGCGCGTGCGCCACATTGATCACAGAAGATGGCTTCCTGTTCCTTCTGCTGAGGAGGCGTTGTGGTACTCTGCACCGGTGGGTGAGGTGCAGCGTTGGAGGGAGAGGATGAGGTCGACTGGACAGGAGGGGGCGCTGGTGCCGGTTGATTTGTTTGGCCAGCAGATGTGGGAGGAGCATATTGTTTCTGAGTTGTTCCGGGTTCCTGGGTAGTTTGGATCGTGTCCTGGATTGTCTTTGCGGCTTTCATTGCCATACCACCAATGGTTCCAGCAATTTTAATGCCCTTGGCGATATCGTCCATATCTTTCTTCATGCGATTGGCGGGCGGTAGGAAGGTAGAATCGGAAACTTTGTTAAAAAAATTTGGCCCAAACTGCATTCCTTCGCCGTTCCAGGCAAGCTTTCCATCTTCTATTGCTCCATCATCAAAACGGAACGCGATAGCGTTTCCTTGAGCAGTATATGTGCCTTCTCTGCGTACTTCTGGAGCATTTGTTGCGATTTGCTGTCCATTGATGAAGGACTGGGCTGCATTAGCGATGCGGCTACGCTTGGCAATTATTTTTTGAGTAGCTTATACGATATTATATCATAACTAAGTTCATGTTCATGTGGTTTTGAATCCTCATCGCTGCGCTCTTCGCAATGATTTTTTGTGTGGATGGGGTGTGGCAGCCTGCGGGCTGCCACACCCCATCCACACAGGAACGGTGATTTAGCTCGTGAGCGTAGAGGTAAAACAAGGAACCTGTCGCACCCCATCCACACAGGAGCGGTGATTTAGCTACGCTGTCCTCGACACGGCAAAGAGAGATAAGCAAGGTCGCACCCCATCCACACAGGAGCGGTGATTTAGCTCGTGAGTGTAGAGGCAAAACAAGGAACCTGTCGCACCCCAACCGCCCAAGGAACTGGACACTGGGTGAGGTTGCTTACACTTTCAAAGCAATCTCATCTGTTTCGTCCTCTACAAAGATAGAGGAACTGCTAAAGGCTGATGCTACATCAGAGAGTGAACGAGCTATGTCAAGCTCTATTTCACCTGCCTTTGTCTCCCTTTTTTTAAGCAAATGGCGACCAAGAGCATCGTGCGCTCGTATCTGTGCGGCAATGCGATCGGTGGGTGCCAGCAGAGTGATGGCATCACGGAATGCTCTTTCTGCCGCGGGATCAAGGACATCGATCGATTCGAGGACACGACCAAGCATGATTGCTGCTTCGGCCTTTCTCAGAGTATAGCTCATCTGACCTGCATATTGTGCCTGTTGAACATATTTCAGCGCTTCTGAGTAGTTCTCCATTTCGAGTTCAAGACCAGCCAGGGAACAGGCAGCGGCAGAGACAACATTCGCCAATTCATGCAATCCGCGCTGTTCCATCTCAGGTGCATTAGCTCTCTTTTCTAGCTCTGGCAACCAGGCAGAGAGAACCCCCTGGAAGTGCTGGCGAGCGTCATCTCGGTTCCCAGATTCCTGCTCGATGAGTCCAATCTGGCAGGTTAACAGGGCTGCACGCAGTGATTCTCCAATAGAACGATAGAGGATACATGCGTTTACTGCATGATTAAACGCATCTTGTAACTGCGCTTCTTTGCAACGAGGACAATGCGAGGTATCTAAGGGCTTTTTAGCCTGCTCGAAGGCGATGAGGGACACCCCCCAATTCGCTTCAGCAACGTAGTGAAGGGATGTAGTGGCATTCATCATACGTAGGGCAATGTTATATTGCTCTAATGCAGCATCGGGTTGTTTCAATTCGCGCAGTGTAGCGGCGAGATGAAGGTGCAATTCTAAGACGACGAGACGTTGATCTGCGGGTAAAATCTCTGGCTGTTCGGTAACGGCATAAAGAAAATCTTTCTGGGCATTGAGAAATTGCCGTAGCTGAAAGTAACATTGGCCACGAACAGCCGCTAAACGCCAACGCAGCGACGCTGAAGTCTGGGCCATGTTTACCGTACTTAACGAGTCCAGAGCCTCTCGTGGATGCTTACTTGCAAGCAACTCCAATGCGACGCTCAATTGTTCTTCATTGAACTTATACTGGCAAGTATCACTATCAGCCTCTCGTTGTTGTTGCGCCAGAGTTTGGAGGTCTGCTAATGGCAAGTGTAATTTTTCTGCTAGAAATTCTAAACTCTCCTGAGATGGTTCAACCCGATTTCTTTCGATCTGCGAAATCAAACTCGTACTATAACGTTCAGCAGCGACTGTCTTGAGCGAGAGATTTAAATTCTCTCGCGCAGCTCTAATGCGGCCTCCAAGAGTATCTGGAGGAACATGCTTGGGGGGACGTGGCATACCTCCATTTCATCCTTCCTTTGTAATTATGTCACTAAAAAGTTATCAAGACGCCGTACGGGATTCTAAATTTAACAAAATTATAATGGATTAGCATACAAATAACAATAGATATTCTATTAAAAAACATCGAAATAATAATTAACTTAGCTTTTATTCGTGCTGTGAAGTATCCTAAATCTTATCTTCATATATGGAATTACATCTATTTGCTTTGTAACAGAAAAAGAATCGATGAGGTAAATTAAGCGATATTTTATCTCATCATTTTTATTTTATCTCATCATTTTTGTTCACAGATCGTTTCGTATCTACTCTGTAGTTTTAAGTATAATACCTCAAAGATACTGTCATGCAACTTTTGGTAGTTTTGGTTTCACATCTATAGATGTTATTACGCTCTGGGCAGTAATTCTGTTGCACTTGAGCTAATTGGCAAGGGCAAAATGAATTTATGAATTGCTAGAACATTTGACCAAAATTTCTCTTGACTTTTATGAATGAAGGCTGTATGCTGAGGGAACAGTACATGCAATCAAAGAGAGGTATCAGAGTAGATGTCACGTTCCTCCAAAATCTTAGCAACAATACGAGATGATCATGACAGCACGCAGGAACAACTTACGCTTTTTGCTCCGCATAAAACAGATGAACAAAAAGAAACTAACAAGAGAGAATCGTCATCTAAAAGAGAATCTAGTTCTGCAACGATAGAGAAAAAACCTGGGGCGCGAACAAAAAAGAGTGCGTCATATAGTGCAGCTGATATTCAGGTCTTGGAGGGGATTGCGGCAATCCGCCATCGTCCAGGAATGTACATTGGCTCAACTTCTACGTCTGGGCTGCTCCACCTCATCTGGGAAGCTCTTGATAACGCTGTAGATGAAGCGGTCGCGGGATATGGTAAGCATATCTGGATGAATATTGATCAGGAAGGCTGGGTCACGGTGAAGGACGAGGCCAGAGGAATGCCTTTTGACCCCATGTTGTACCAGGGTGACTACCTGCCTGCTGCTACCGTTATTCTGACGGTTCCTCACTCGGGTGGTAAGTTTTCCGAAGGTGTATATAAGACGGCGGGAGGCCTACATGGTGTAGGCGCAACGGTAATCAACGCTCTATCCGAGAAACTAGAATTGACGATCTGGAAGGATGGTCAGAAGTTTACGCAAATATTCAGCCGTGGAGTAGCGCTGCCGCATCATATTGCTCCATGTGACCCAAAGTTGCATGGAACGCAACTCCGGTGGTTGTTTGACCGTTCGATCTTTGACGACGAGGCTTACTATCCCCTGGAGGCCATCGACAGCCGCCTGAAGGCGGCGGCATACCTGAATCGCGGCGTCACTTTCCAGCTGGATGCCTGGGATGATGCTGAAAATAAGCAAGTGAGCCGCACATTCTATTCTCGTGACGGTTTACCGGACTATGTGAGAGAGCTTTCCATCAGTACCAGCGCCCCACTTTTTAAGCAGGTGCTTGGTATAGCTAAAGAAAAGGATGGTGTGCAGGTTGAGGTAGCATTACAGCCAACGACCGGTTATAAGACTACCATCTACAGTTTTGCTAATGCCGTTCGTACACGTGATGGAGGGGTACATGAAACAGGCTTTAAGGCTGCTCTGACAAAAGTTGTCCATGACTACGCACTGAAATGGAAGATCATCAAAAACCGTGAAGAGGATGGTTTCCGACCAGAAGTTATCCAGCAAGGACTGAACGCGGTGATCTCGGTCAAGCTGACTAACCCGCAGTTCCAGGGGCAAACCAAAGATCGCCTCAACAATGCACCAGTTGAGGGGATTGTGCGCTCGGTTGTTGATGAGGGCTTGAAAGATTGGTTTGAGAGCAATACTACCGCGGGAAAAGAGTGGCTGAAGAAGATCCTGCAGATGCAGAAAGCTCGCAACGAGGCGCAGCTGGTAGAAGAGCTGGCCAGAGGCGGTAACAAGAAGAATGGCGAATTGATCGACACGACGCTTTCAAAAAAGTTCTTGCGTTGTAACTCCAATGATCCCGAGCGTGCTGAACTGTTCATCGTGGAGGGTGACTCCGCCGGTGGCAGCGCGGGTCAGGGACGTTTTTCGGAGTTTCAAGCGATTCTGAAGCTCAAAGGGAAACCGCTCAATGTCGCCAAGGCCGATTTGCGGCGTATCGTCGAAAATGAAGAGATCCGTACTATCATCAATGTTTTAGGAACAGGAACGAGGGATTCTTTTGACATTAGCCGTTTAAAATTTGACCGCGTCATTATCGCCACTGACGCTGACGTGGATGGCTTACACATTCAGTGTCTGTTGCTCACGTTGTTTCACCAGGAATTTAGTGATCTGATAGAGCAGGGTCATGTATTCATCGCCTGCCCTCCGCTGTACTCGGTCAAGTACAAGGGTAAGACCATCTGGCTGCTCGATGATGAAGCTCGTCTGCAATTCATTAAGACGCATGCAGATGCTGGAGGACTGGAGTTCAAGCGCTTCAAAGGTCTTGGTGAGATGAATCCGAAGGAATTGCGCGATACTACCTTTGATCCTGCCAGGCGTACACTTAAACGTGTTTCCATGGAGGATGGAGTACTGGCGGCGCGGCTGGTCAAGGAATTGATGGAAGATGAAAATGCTGAGGCCCGGCGTGTCTTCCTGGCTGAGCATTCGCGCAAAATTAAGGAACTGGATGTCTAAAAATGGCTCGTATAACCGATAATAGCACTACAGTAGAAACGGGAATTATCCGCGAAGAGGATTTCTCCGTTATCATGGCCCAGGCTTTCGCGACCTATGGGCTTTCCGTTGTCACTGACCGCGCATTACCTGATGCACGAGACGGTTTAAAACCGGTGCAGCGGCGGATTCTAGCAGGAATGCGAGCGGCTCGTTACCTATCCACTCGCCCCACAGTAAAAAGCGCAGAGGTGGTGGGCCTGATTTTAGGTAACTATCATCCACACGGCGATACCTCGGTATATGACGCAGCTGTACGTATGGCACAACCTTTTACCTTACGCTATCCCTTAATTGAGGGACAGGGGAACATGGGAAGTGAGGATGGCGATGCTCCTGCCGCCTACCGCTATACAGAGATGCGCCTCTCTCCCCTGGCTGAAGCGTTGATGGCCGATATGGAGAGCGACACAGTTCCCCAGCATCCGAGCTATAAACAAGACCCGAAAGTGTTAGAGCCAGATTACTTGCCAGGCAGGATTCCACCTATCGTCAATCCATCGAGTGGCATCGCCGTTGGCCTCTCCACCAATATTCCGCCACATAACCTCGTTGAGGTATTGCGGGCCTGTATCGCCCTGCTTGATCAACCGAACATGGATGTCGAGCAGCTTATGAGGTATATTCAAGGGCCAGATTTTTGCCAGGGGGGAAGAATCATCGGCGTTGACGGCATAAAAGACTATTTTGCCACTGGCAAGGGACGCATCATTGCACGTGCAGAGGTACGGCTGGAAGATACGCCGCGCAGTCGCTCGCTGATCGTTACGCAGATTCCTCCTATAGGGAGAGACAAGGTCAAGGCATCTATTGTAAAGGCGATCAACGCCCGTAAGTTGGAAGGCCTGTTGCCTGATGTGCGCGACGAAAGCGATACTGAGAAAGGGATGCGCATTGTGCTGGAGCTGCGGAAAGATGCCGATGCTGCACAGGCGCTTTCGCAACTCTTCGCCGAAACAGATCTGCAAATTGCCCTTTCATTCCAGATAGTGTTTCTCTTCGGCGAGCCGATGCAGGCAGCGCGACAACCCAAACAGGTGGGTATGATCGATCTGCTCAATTACTGGAATACGCACCAGATGGACGTATTAACTCGGCGAACGCAGTTTGAATTGCGCAAGGCGGAGGAACGATTGCATATCGTCGAGGGGTTGATTGTTGGTGCGGCCAACGCTGATAAGATTGTCAAGATTTTCCAGCAGGCCGAGGATCGGGCGGCTGCTCGCCAGGTTATCGAGAAGACGTATAAGCTCACACTTATCCAGTCGGAAGTTATTGCCTCGATGACGCTGGCCCAGGTAACGCGGCTAGACGCAAGCAAATACGCCAGGGAAAAAGTAGAATTGCAGACACGGATCGGCGAGTTACAACACCTCCTTTCAGATCGCAAGGCGATGCTGCTGCTTTTGAAGAAAGAGATGCAACAGCTCATCAAGCAATTTGGCGACGAGCGCCGGACAACTATCGACGTGGAGGGCCAGGTTCATGAGCCCATTAAAGAAGTTGCCAGTCTGCACGAACGAGAGCCCCTCGCTATTGCCTTTACACGTGCTGGTACGCTCAAAGCGCTGCCAGCAGATACGTTTGTTCCCAGGGGAAAAAATGGTGCAGCGATCTATACGCCTGTTCGCGGCGATGAGCAACTGCGCCAGGTCGTCGCAGCCACGTCACAAGATTATGTTTTGTGTGTCTCTTCAAGCGGAAGGGTCTTCCAAATCGCGGCTCATCGCATCCCAACCGGAAATCGTTCGGCAAAAGGCGAGCCTGTGCGCAAATTGTTGGGTTTGGCTCAAGGCGAAGAGATAGTGACCGTGTTGCCTGTAGAGAACTATGATGAGGATCGCTATCTCGTTACCTTTAGCAGAATGGGGAAAGTGAAGAAGTCACCTTTGAGCGATTATAAGACCGCGGACGTTGATGGTTTACAGGACATGAAACTGGCTGACGGTGACGCTGTTGCTGTTGCACTGCTTTCTCGAGGGCAGGGTGAATACTTCGTGACGACGAATACCGCGCAGACTTTGCGATTCAAAGATGATGCATTGCGAGCGCAGGGACGTGTGGGCCAGGGAGTGGCTGCCATTGCTTTAGGGCCGGATGCTCAAGTTGTAAGCGCCTCCTACCTGGATAGTGAGATTTCTACTGACAGTGGCAATTTCCTGAGCTTGCTGGTGGTCACCGAGAGCGGGCTGGGCAAGAAGGTGCCATTGAGCCAGTATCCCCCGAAGGGGCGTGCGACGGCGGGTATCGTGACTACTGAACTTGTTGACAGGGACCGCGTGTTGCTGACGATGATTATAGATGAGAAAGATCACCTGCTGCTGACCTGGAAAAACGAAGATGGTGAACAGGTCACAGCCATCAAAGCGGTTGAGCTAAAAGCATTTACACGGGCAAAAAAAGGTGTGCCCCTGGTGAAGGGGCATATGTTGGGTGTTGTAGCACTTGATAAATAGTTGCAGGCAAAAACCAGAAATGGGTGGAAACTGGTAAACACTCTCTTTTTCCTGGTTTAATTGACTCAGGGTTCGACCCAAAAAAGGATTGAGATCAAAACGACTGTGATCTCAGCAGTCTTGATCTCAATCCAGAGTCTTGAACGTGAGCAATTGGCGTTATAATGCGGGTGGCTCGTCGCGCATAACTTCCTCGACTGTGCTTTTCGCAGCTTCAGCGGGGCGCTCTGTACGGACAACCTCAATGGAGCATTGGGCGAGCAGTGCGCCAACGGCTCCGATTGCGGCAAGTGTTGGGGCCAGGACAACACCCACGAGACCAACATTCAAGGGGAACTCCATGATAGTGTTTCCCCCTTGCTTGATGATGATGCGCCGTACATTACCTTCATGGACGAGTTCTTTCACTTTAGAAAGCAGCTGTTCGCCCATTACTTGCAATTCATCCTGGAACCCTTGCCTTTGTTCTACATTTGGTTCTGTCTGTGACATGCTTCTCCTTCTCCTTCTTAATGTATCACTTGTTGGTTATGAACTACGAACCCCACTATCATGCTTTTTTACACGAGCCTGAAAGATAGTGCATGGCGAGCTCTTTTGTAGCGTAGCCTCTTTTGTTCTTCATTTCGACTACGCTATGTATACGCATAGGGGGTCTTATGGGTTGGAAGGCATTTCCCCAGGTGGATGTGCTATCAGGTGAGCTTTAACCTGTAGATGCGAACACGTCTGATGTTTTGCAGCGATGGGTGTACAATATATGGCGGGAGAGAGAAAAACGAAAGAACGTT
The DNA here is from genome assembly GCA_005881295.1 of Chloroflexota bacterium. Lineage (GTDB taxonomy): Bacteria > Chloroflexota > Ktedonobacteria > Ktedonobacterales > Ktedonobacteraceae > UBA11361. The sequence goes on along the minus strand of VBHS01000291.1, from coordinate 3,612 downwards.
CTCGGTAAGGAGCACATTTGTATGGATAAGCAGGCATTATGGTATGTTGGTGGGCAGTGGGTTCATCCTGATGGAGCGGTGATATCGATCAACGATGTCGCGGTATTGCGTGGTTACAGCGCCTTTGAGGCGCTGCGCACATATAACAGGCGTCCATTTCACCTGGATAAGCATCTCACTCGTCTCTATCGTTCTGCTGAATTGATTGAATTGGAGATACCCTGGTCCCGTGAGTCTCTCGCGGCTATTATTCGCGAGGTAATCGAACGAAATACATATAAACATGCTGCGATTCGCATTCTTGTCACAGGAGGAGAGAGTGAAGATAGCATTCTTCCCACGAGGAAACCAACGCTTGCCGTGTTGATTACCGCGTTGGGCGAGCGGGATATGGAGCGTTTCGCCCAGGGATATAGGCTCATAACTACTCGCTTACAGCGAACTGAGCCTGATGCGAAGACAACCAATTATGTTGTGGCCATACGAGCTTTGAAAGAAGCTGCTCGACGAAATGCTTCAGATGCCCTCTATGTCGATGAGCAGGGCCACGTCCTTGAGGCCACACGCAGTAACTTTTTTATTTTTCGGGGGGATACACTGATAACACCGGGGGCAGGCGTACTGAAGGGAATCACACGCAATGTCGTCCTGGACCTGGCTATGGAGCGCTTCCCAATTGAAGAACGTCCAATATTGCTGGATGAATTGGCACTGGCTGACGAGGCGTTCATCACCTCCTCATCCAAAGAAATAATGCCTGTTGTACAAATCGACGAACTGAAGATTGGTAAAGGGCTGCCCGGTCGGCGAACCTATGAACTGGAACAGCGGTTTATCGAGATGATAGAGCAGGGTGACTTTTGATGCTTGTACCACTATGGAGGCATGCTTTTCAGGCTGCCTCCATAGAGGAGCGAGTTAGCCTACAGAACTGGTTGTGGCAATGGCTGCTTCAGCAACAGAGGTAAAGGCATCCTCAAAGATGTCTAAGCCTTGCTGCAATTGCTCATCAGTAACACAGAGCGGAACGAGGACACGCAGGACGTTATCGTACATGCCCGCCTTAATGAGCACGAGCCCGCGTTTGTGTGCGGCAGCTAAGATATCGCTTGTTGCCTGAGAGTCCGGTTCTTTTGTTCCGCGGTCTTTTACCAGTTCCATCGCGACCATACCCCCCAGACCACGTACATCGCCAACCAGGGAGTACTTCTCTTGAAGTTTTACGAAGCGTTTTATAACAGCTTGTCCCACATCGCGCGAACGAGCAGCAAGATCCTCTTTTTCATAAAGGTCGAGAACAGCTAGCGCAGCTGCACAGGCCACGGGATTTCCACTGTAGGTTCCTCCAAGTGTTCCGGGCGGTGGTGCATCCATGATATCGGCACGTCCAACGACACCGCTGATAGGCATACCAGCCCCCATCGATTTTGCAATAATCATGAGTTCTGGTGCTACCTGGTCGTGCTCTACCGCGAACATCTGGCCGGTGCGGCAGAAGCCGGATTGAATCTCGTCGGCAACAAAGAGGATACCGTGTTTTTCGCAGATGGCCTTGAGCGCTCGTAGAAAGCCTGGAGGTGCAACCATAAAACCACCTTCACCCTGGACCGGTTCGACGACGATGGCCGCTACCTGGTCGGGAGCTACTTCGCCAACGAACATGCGCTCAAGCTCCTGGATGCAGTAGGCGGAGGCATCCTGAGGTGCCATATTCATGCGATAGGGGTAGGGGAATGGAGCTCGATAGACTTCTGTTGCATAGGGACCAAAGCGATATTTGTAGGGCTTGACCTTGGCGGTCATGGTCATAGTCATCAAAGTACGGCCATGATAGCCATTATCAAAGGTGATAATGGCGGGGCGTCCGGTGGCATAACGAGCGATTTTGACAGCATTTTCGACGGCTTCTGCCCCGCTGTTAAGAAAAAGAGCCTTTTTTGCGAAATCGCCAGGTGCCAGCTGTACGATTCGTTCAGCCAGCGCAACATAGGGTTCGTACATCATCACGCTAAAGCAGGTATGTGTGAACCTGGCTGCCTGTTCAGCGATAGCTTTCGTCACCTCTGGCCGGGCGTGGCCAATATTCATGGCGCCGATGCCACCTGCGAAGTCGATATAGCGATTACCATCTACATCTTCGATGATGGCTCCATCTGCTTTCGCTGCAAATACGTTCATAGAGGATGAAACACCTCGCGCCACGAACTCCTGGCGGCGTGCCAGCAATTCACGCGATTTTGGACCGGGTATGTCAAGGTGAGAAATGCTCTCGGACATAGATAGCCTCCTACATGGGAAAAACAGTAGATCATAGAGTGACTGGAGTATTGACGATCTTTCAATAATCCATTCTACCATATCCTCGAGAGTTATTCTTAACGATGATGCGGGTAAAAGAAAAGAGAGACAAAGGGGTGATTTGTCTCTCTTTTGCTGGTTGGTGTATTCTGCAACTAACTCAGGCTGCGCCATCGAGTGAGGTGGTGGTGTTGCTGCTCTTGCGTATTCGAGCGGCAGCTTCTTTCAGCCGTAATTCGCTGCGCGGTCCGAAACCCGGCAAATTACGAATACGATGATTATGGGCAGCCCACCAGAGCTTCTCTGGGGTGTCGATGTTCAATTCCTCATGGAGACGAATGGCGGTCCGCGGACCGACATGTTCAACTGCCATCAACCTACGTACTTCGGGCGGGAGAGATTGCATAAAGAGGTCATTGTAAAATGTCAATGTACCGGTTTCCACCAGTTCTTTAATGCGTGTTCGTAATCGCTGTCCCAACCCTGGTACAGCTAGTTCCTCGCCACGCGCGAGAATATCGGCCGCCGGTTCATTTAGATCCAGGATACCGCGTGCTGCATTGCGATAGGCCTGAATACGATAGGGGTTGCTATTTTGATTTTCCAGCATGCTGGCGATACTGGAAAGAACCTCTGCAATCTGGCGATTCGTCACCACGGGTGCTTTTTCATGCTCTAGCTCCAGACCTGGCAGCATAGGTTGCCTGGTATGTTTGTTATACGAACCAGAGGTTGTAGGAATAATTTGAATAGTTTGGGTGAGCTGCATAATACTCATGGCTGGCCCGCTCCTCGTCTTAGCTTAACTGGTAAGCCCTTTGATTGTGATAAGTGAATACAATATATGAGACCATACGAAACGTTGAGTTAGTGTAAAAAATACATTGAAATCATGTTCTAATTTTAGCACATTATGGAAGCGATGTCAAATATTCAAGGCAAGGTAACTTGCCTTCCAGAGCCACAGTGGTGTCTTTTTGCACTCCTTGCGCTGGAAAAAATATACAAGATGATAAGGTAGTTCGTATAACTTGCCGATATTAATAACTCGTCAAATCTTAAGTGGCGATATATCATACGAAGAGGGTGGGTCTGGGAGATCGACCAGGCCACTGATCGCTATAAGCCACAGAGCGATGACGAAGCCGCAGTGCTGGCACTTATGGAACCGGAACACCTCTCCTGAGAAGTGTGGTATCTTAGGAGAAGAGATATGCAAGCGTCAGGTAATTTCTTGTGGACATTATTAAGCTGCGTGCTCTATAATGCTAGAGATCAGAAGTGTATTGTGGCTCCCCTCATGGATGCCAGGTA
>VBHS01000289.1 GCA_005881295.1 Chloroflexota bacterium | reverse complement strand
TGCTCGTCTGTGGCCTCGGCTACGCGGCATTTCACTATTTTTCAGCGCAGAATACACCTGTAAGTACTGCAGGGGCCAGTGCAATGGCAGGTGATTTTATGCAGGCCGTCTCTAACCGCAACTATGACCAGGCATATAACGATCTCGGTCCTCCTGTTACCAGGGACACTACAAGAGATCAATTCAAAAATCAAGCACAAAGTGAGGATAGTTGTTACGGCACTGTAACACATTACACGGTTATAAATGCTGGTACACAGTCTAAAGGGAATACGCTGAGCTATCGTTACACGATTACACGGGAAAAACTTTCAAGACCATATCAATTGGATCTTACGCTCCAGCAAGGAAGTTCTGGTAACTGGCAAGTTACAGATTACAACAGTAATGTAGGACAAACTCCGTGCGGTTAGTGCGTTGCTTCCAGCACAATATGCGGCGATATGCCGCTTAGCTCAATTACACTAAAACAGGTGAGGAAATTCCGCATGCAACAGGATAATCAAGGCGTTGCGCACAACCCCGAGGTGCATTAGAATGTGAAACGGTGTAACAAAGCGTAGCGGTTATCCAGATCGAGAAAGAAGAGGGAAGCTAAAAAGTATGTCACGCATCCCGCCCGTTGAGAACAGCGACCTATCATTGCAGGAAGGGCCGGGGACTACCACCATGGCGACCCTCTTTCGTGTTATGGCGCATCGTCCTGACGTAGCACGGCACAGTATGCAATTGCTAGAGACGACGATGAGAACAGGCACGGTCGATCCGAAACTCAAAGAATTATTGGCGATCCGTGTTTCACAGGTCAATCACTGTTATTACTGAATGGCCGCTCATACTGCCTTGGCAAGGCAGTTAGGGGTCAGTGAGGCGTTGTTAGACGCCTTGTATCGCATTGACGAGTTTCGTCATCTCTTCACAGAACGCGAATTGGTTGCGCTGCGCTTTGCTGAGATCATGACGACGGGTGCTCGTGATGTTGACGAATCTCTCTGGGATGAACTACAGGCGCACTTTGATGATGGTGAGATCGTTGAAATTGCCACTGTGATAGGCTTGTTCAATTTCTTCAATCGTTTCGCGGACGCGCTGCAGATTCTTCCGGGGTCGGATAGCGAGGTAAAGGAATAATCCGTATGACTACAGATGGTGAGAAGTTTACCGCTTTATTAGAAGATTTACACCAACTGGCCGCATATTTACATAACCGGGGAGATAAAACGCTGAAACTTTCTCAGCAGTTTGCGGAGAATGCGCGCAAGGATACTTCGAATAAAGAGTATGATCTGCGCCAGGCCACTATGTTGGATTATCAACACTATATCTGGCACGAGATAGGGAACATGGTGGAAAAGTTGATTAAACAGCACGAAAAATAGGACCGCGTCACGCGGTCCTATTTTCGCATTGAGGTAATAAATACTTTATAGCTCGCCAGATTTTGCCTTAGAATAGCGCTCGCTCAAATCATCTTTGGTGCGGGAATAAACTTCGCGGCCCTGCTCTATAGCGTCATTGGCACGGGCACGAAGTTGTCCAGTGACAGTATTGGCACGAGCACGAAGTTCATCGGGCAATGTACCTGAGCGGTCGCGCAACATAATGCCCTGCTCACTGAGTTGCGCTCGCGTTGCTTCACCTGATTGAGGTGCAAGGAGCAATCCGGCAGCTACACCGAGGGCAAATCCTAGGAGAAGCCCCCACACAAATTTCATAATACTATACCATCCTTTCCTACTAGTCGAAATGCCAATGCACGTTACCGAAAGTAACTACATCAGCATGCAAAAAATTACCGGAAGAACACATCCGGATAAAAAACTCCTTGATCTGATGAACCAGTTAGCTTACAGGTTCAGTCAGTACTTGCTGCACTAAGGCCAGGAGGCTCTCCAGTTCAAAAGGTTTTTGTACGACATGCACGCCTTGATAGCGAACTGGATCACCTGTCACGAGCTTGCTCACCTCTCCAGCCTCGAGTACAGCGGCAGTGTAAACGATGACAGGAATATCTTCGGTGACGTGGTCATCTTTCAATTGCTTCAAGATGTCTTGCCCTGAAACATCTCCCAATTTCAAGTCAAGAATCAACAAATCTGGCAGTTGACTTTTGACACGAGGAATGGTGTCTCTACCATCTTGTAAAATAGAGACTTGATACTGCTCGTCTTCCAGAACTCGACGCATCAAATGAAGGAGTTCGTTTTTATCATCAACAACTAGTATTCGTTTTGTCACTTACAACCGGCGCGATAACCCACGTACCAGGGTCGGGGAGAAGACGCCGCCTCCTGTCATCACTATGCCAACTTTTGATTTAAATACTGGCTGTAGTTTATCACGTCAAACGTCAACAAACAAGATCAAAACGATGATATTCTCAACGATATTCATTAAATCTGTGAGGAACTTGATACTACCCTAAAAGATCACTTCACGCGCCGGTAGCCCCATATTCTCTCTTGACAGCTCATGGTAAACTAGGGTCATGACCGTGTAGCTCAGTGGTAGAGCACGCGCCTTTTAAGCGTGTGGTCGTGGGTTCGAATCCCACCGCGGTCATTTAGCGTGTGCTCAATCTCGCTTAATATATCTCCCTCTCTTGCTCCTCTTTTCTTCTTCTAGTGATGGTCCACCTGGCATGTTAGCACCGCGAATCAGGAGATTTGTGGCTCTTGCGCCTTCGCAAAAGGCCTGGTGTACTTTCTTTCTGCTCTTTCCTCATGTAGAATATAGTCAACTTTATAAGGGATTACTTGAAGTAAAGAGGGTCAAACTCCAATGGTCATTAAAGCTCGCGTCAAACGCAATACCTATTTCGATTCGATTACCCTCATGAAAATTGCACGCGCACTTACCAGTATGAACGGGATTGAGGATGCCGCAGCCATTATGGCAACAGCAGCAAACTTGCATCTTTTGGAAGAGGCTGGGCTGACACCGTTCGAAGGTAATGCTGGGGCGGATGATGTTTTACTCGTTGTACGGGCCAGCGACGAGAGCAGCGCTGATACGGCCCTGGAGTCTGCCGAAGAGCAGCTGACACAACGTCCGGGTGTTAGCTCTGTTGATGGTGATATGAGTGGTCACAAACAACCGCGCTCACTGGAGCAAGCGATACTACTCCAGCCGGAGAGCAGTTTAGCAGTTATTTCTGTGCCTGGACCGTATGCGGCCCTGGAGTCTGATCGTGCGTTGCGTGCAGGTTTACACGTTTTCCTTTTCAGCGATAATGTGTTGCTAGAGGATGAAATTGCCTTGAAACACCTGGCGCAAGAGCGTGGGCTGCTGTTCATGGGACCTGATTGCGGTACAGCGATGTTGAATGGGGTTGGGCTGGGTTTTGTCAATGTCGTTCCATCTGGGCCAATAGGTATCGTGGGAGCCTCAGGTACGGGCATTCAGCAGGTAATGTCAGTGATTGCACGCCTGGGAGGTGGGGTCTCACAGGTGATTGGTTGTGGTGGTCGCGATCTTTCCGAAAAGGTAGGAGCAATAACCACTTTGCAGGGACTACGTCTTTTACAGGAGGATGAGCAGACAGAAGTTATTGTGCTGGTCTCCAAACCACCCGCACCTGCCGTAGCCGAACGAGTGTTGCAAGTAGCCGTCAAGGGGAAAAAACCTGTGATTGTCATTTTCGTTGGCGCGGATCATAGCGCTTTAGAGAAGCGCT
>VBHS01000288.1 GCA_005881295.1 Chloroflexota bacterium | reverse complement strand
AGCGAGACATGCAGAAAATACGAGCTCACCTCCTGCAAACGCGCGAGGAGCAATGGCAAGCTGAAGTGATCCGTGGGCCATCTCTCCCACCAATCTCCGCCGAAGCGAGACCCACCGGGAGTTCCTGACCACCAGTTGAATATGCCATCCGGTAAGATATTTAGTGGGACAATGCCCCATTTTAGGGTGTCATTGAGGAATTTAGGGAAAAAGGCAAAAGGGAAATGGCTGTGTCCTAGAAACAAGTGACGAGAGGACTTCTTGTATGAAACGATATATTCTCACCGGTACCCCTGGTTCAGGAAAAACCTCAATTCTTCATGAACTGAAACGTCAAGGCTATTGGGTTGTGGAGGAAGCCGCAACCGATGTGATTGCCTCGTAGAGGAAATTGAGAGAATGGAGCGCGAGGGGATCTACCAGAGGCGGGTGTTCTTCATCGAAAATCTTGGGTTTTGTCGGCCCACCGAGGCGAGAAAAATCACCTTTGAAGAATCTCTCGTTTTCGAGCAAATCCATGAAGAAACCTACACCTCTTTGGGCTACGACTTGCTAAAAATTGCTTCTGAAGCTCTTTCGGAGCGAGTCCATCGCATCATGGAATGGACGTGGATAGACTTTTGAGAAACGATAAAAGCCCTTTACGCTTTTTCTAGGAGAAAAGGCACATGTAAACACGCTTTCTGTTCACCAAAGCTGTGTATGAACCAAGCCCATTTGGTGTAAAATTCGCGGGCGGCCGCCACATCTTTACCTGGCACGTTGATGTACATTGATTTGCTCAGAGCACCTCCTGTTTAGATAGTGACTTGGGGGTGGGAGAAAGAAAACGAGCTCTGGAGTCTATCCCACCCCCTGTCTGGTGTTATTTCTGAAAGAATGCGATGATGACCGGGGCGAGCACGTTGGGGTCAACCATGTGGATTTGACCTTCGAGCGTGTGGCGGCTGGCGTGTGGCAAGACGTTGGCCAGCGCATCAGCGCCATGGTGTATCCAGGCGGAGCTATCACCACCATCTGCAACCAGCACAGGCAAGGTCACCTTGACCCAGCGATCAGGTGGGAGCGGTTTGCCCTGCATGACAGTGCCGACAAAAGCCGCGTCGTAGGCAATGGTATGTGCCACGCCAGTCATGCCAGACCAAGTTGCTTGATCCTGCTTCATGCCACCGATGTATTCGGCCGGAATGCCCACGGCTTGCGTCAAAAAGTATGCGACAGCTTCGTCGCGCTTCCCCTGGGCCGCCAGCGTCGTGAGGTGCTCCGTGTAGTCGGCGGGCACGGGCTGGCGGCTGTCATCGACAATGAGCGCCGGCTCATACACCCCGACTTTGGCAATGCCCGGGGTGACAGCGGCGGCATCCAGGCTCACTACCCCGCCCGACGAGAGAACAAAGACCATGGCTTTGCCGCCAGCGTCCTCGACCAGTGCTTGCAGGTCTTCAATCTCGCGTTCCTTGGCGAAGGGCTGGGTGTCGCCGCTGTCGCCACGGCCGCGCCGGTCGTAGTTGTAGACCGTGAAGTGTTGGCCAAGCAGTTCGGCCAGTTGTGCCATACTCGGGTCAAAGGCACGATACGCTATCGCACCGTTGACCAGGATGACGGCTGGGCCGGACCCAACCTTGTCGAAAGCAATGGTCGTGCCGTCTTGAGACGTGACTGTTGGTATGGGATTCTCCTCTTTTTTCCATTTTATGAGACAGGCTCCACCCTTACTACTAGGTGGGCCACAACCTTTGCAGAGAGAGGAAGGATCTCCTGCTCCTCAATTGCTTCGCCCGGCTTCGCTCTAAGCCTTTCGCGGCTGATAGGTGAGGATCACGGTTCCGGTCCTGGTCGGTTTTGCAGAGAGCAGGTTCAATCTTTTGAGGCTATCCCCATCTTTGAAGAGACGCTTTCCACTGCCCGCAACCACAGGGTGGACCAGGAGAATCAGCTCATCCAGCAGGCCCTGTTCCAGCAGAGAGCGGACGAGGGTTGGACTTCCGGCAGTGCCGATGTTCTTTCCTGGTTGCTGCCTCAACCGAGCGATTTCCTGGGCGAGATCGCCCTTGACCAGTGTCGAGTTCTGCCATGCTTCCACGCTCTCTAGGGTGGTCGAGAAGACATACTTAGGCGTGGAGTTAATAAAGCTCGCAAACGGTTCATCCGTAGCAGTGGGCCAGTAGGAGGCCCACTCCTGATAGGTCACGCGCCCCAGCAGGACAGCGTCCTGAGAGGCGAGCTGTTCCATCATGGCCTGCCCCATATCCTCATCGAAGTGCTCTTGCCATTTATCGGGCGACTCCACGACCCCATCGAGGGTG
>VBHS01000287.1 GCA_005881295.1 Chloroflexota bacterium | reverse complement strand
ATAAACAAACCGGCAATGACTTTTCTCATGCTCAATACTCCTTTGATGCTAATCTCTTACAGAGACATTTCGTAAGTGTAGTATGCCTCAAGGAAAGAGCGTTGTCTTGTACAAAAACGAAAGCTGCTCAGGTCGGCTGTGATGAAGCAGTTGAGCAGGGGTTTGTCCAATAAAGCGCCCCAGCGATCGGGTCAGATGCGGCTGATCGTAATAGCCGGCCTGCTCAATGGTGTCAAGGATCGAGACGCCTTGCTGTAAGAGGAAGGTGGCATAGCGGGCTCGTTCGATTTGCCGGGCAGTGCTCTGAGTGATCCCGGTTGCCTGCAAAAACCGATACTGGACCGCACGCTGGGTCAGGTCTGTGAGCTGCCCTTGTAAAGCAGCCTCGATGACGGGGGAACGTCGGAGCAGCCCCTCACGCACCAGCCGCGCGACAAAGATGTCGGCATGCCCATAGTCAGGAAATTGGAAGTTCGAGCCACCTAGCCAGAAGGAGTTGCTCGAAGCGGTCGTCAAGTCCACCCCGTCATCCACCAGCCTGCTTGTGGGCAGATGTGGCAGAAACGTGCCCAACTTCAACAGGATGCCAACCCACTCCCCCTCTGCAGGAGCGTTTCCAATCGGAGTGGCTTTGGTCTCGGGACCCCGTAGCGTCATGGTGACCTTGCCCTGGTGTCTGCTCACTACGAACTCACAGTGGTTCACGGCAATCGAGAGAAACGCCCTCTCGCCCTCACTATGACTGCGCCAGATCCGTTCGACAAAAGGCGAGTCCGACGCTCTTTCTTCATCGATGATAATCATGCTTCTCCTTCCGTCAGATAAGGAAGCTTCCGGCTTGACTAGTCTTCAAGCCACTGCGTGATAAAGCGTGGGCTGTGGCATCGTACCCCAGCTGGGAGCAGAGCCTGCCCTGTGAAGAGGAAAACACGGGCGATCCATCGCCATCACCCTTCGCTGGAATGCGCTTCCTGTGAAGCGCAGGCGCGTCGGCGCAGCAGCGGCTCGCCAATCGCCGTGGCATCCAGCTTGCTCGCCCCCAGAAACCTCACGAAGCGCGCCAACCCACAAGCCAATGCCTCGGCAAATGCCTCATCGGTGCCGAGAGCCTCATCCTCCAGCCACAAGCCCAGGATGACGCATGTGTTGGTCGTCCGGTCGAGTTTGCTGTCGAAGCGCGCGACGAGCCGGTCGCCCCACAACATCGGCAACGTGTAGTAGCCGAACCTGCGCTGGTGCTCAGGCTTGTAGACCTCCCAGACGTAGTCAAAGCCAAAGACTGCTTTGGCTCGCCCGCGCTGACGTGATCGAGCGGCGCGAGGAAGACGACCTCTTGGGTCGTGGTCGTCTCCAACGGCGTCCAGGCCTGCGGGACACGCCCTGCGCTCACCTCGGCCAGCACCTCGGCGTCGCTCCCGAGCGCGTAGTGCACCATTTTCCAGCCTTCCACCTGCACCTCGATGAGGTCGCCGTCGGCCACCATCGCCCCAAGCAGCTTCTTTGCTGTGCGATCCGGCTCGCCGCGCCCGTGAAACGCATCACTCGTCCGGGGGAGGCGCGACAGGCCGTAGAAACTCACTTCCTTGCTGATCAAGAAGCGGTCAGTCTCGGCCTCCTCGCTTTCACGCATGAGAGACGCAGGCGCGACCGTTTCCGTGAGGGCGTACACGCGCTCGAAGTTCTCGCGGTGGTGCGTCATCACTTCGCCGGTGCGCCAGAGATAATACAAGGACAGCGCGCTGTCCTTGCGGCCGCGATAACTCTGGGTGCGTGTCCGGCTCGCCATCTCGAAGTCGCGGTTGCTCACGGTGCCGCGCTCGCGCAGGAGGGCCCGCATTTCGGCGATCGCCTCGGCG
>VBHS01000336.1 GCA_005881295.1 Chloroflexota bacterium | reverse complement strand
GACGAGCATCGACCCAAATACGGCGCGCGGAATGTTGCGGTGTGGATCGCGCGTCTCTTCACCTAACGCGGCGGCCGTTTCAAAGCCAATGTAGCTCAGTACGGCCAGCACTATTCCCACCGTGATGTCTCCCCCTGCCGGAATCGTGTTCAGTGTAAACGGAATGGCGCTCAGCCCTCCCTGTTGGCCGACGTGGAACAGCACAATCACTGCCAGCACCAGGCACACGCCTATCTCGAATGCCAGGAAGGTGAGGTCGACATTCATGGATTCGCGAACACCCCAGTAGCAAAGAGCGAATGCTATCCCCAGCGCCAGTACGAACCAGAAACTCCAGTGCAGGTTGATGCCAAACCAGCGTACCATCAAAACCTGCAGGTTGGCGCCCAACAGGATAAACGAATAGGGTACGCCGATCGCAACCGCGATCAATCCCACCCAGGCGGTTATGAAGCCCGTACGTTGACCCAGTCCCTCCGTCACGAAGGTATACGCCGAGCCACTAGAGGGTATTTCGCGCGAGAACTCGCTGTACTGATTGGCCACCAGCAAGGCCACCACAAAGCCAATCACGTAGCACAGGGGAATGGCCGCCCCCACCTGGCCCGCTTGAGGAATGGTGTTAAAGAAAATAGAGGCTGCCGGTGACATGACTGCCACGGAGATCACAATAGCGTGGCGCAGTCCAAGTGCATTGCGACGCAGAGCCGGAGTAGGCGTCGCTTCGGAAGAGGAAGTGGCATCGCTCATAAGAGTTCTCCTTTAGCGGAAACGCCAGGAATGCTGGAGGGATCATGATCCTCTGGCGTATCGGCGCTGAACAGGGCACGCAGGTAGTCGTTGAGAAACATGCCTTGTGGATCAAGCGTGGCCCGGATGCGCTGGAAGTCATACCAGCGCGGATAGAGCGCGCTCAGCTCTACGGGGGTTCGCGTGTGCATCTTACCCCAGTGCGGGCGACCCTGATAGCGTTTGAAGATCTCTTCGATGTGCTGGAAATACGATCGATAGGGCATTCCCCGGTACATATGCACGGCGACATAAGCAGAATCGCGTTGATAAGCTGGGCTGAGCCAGATATCGTCGGCCTGCACAAAGCGGCACTCTACAGGAAAGTGAACCCGGAATTGATATTTCTCGATACACTCCCGTATCTCGTTGACGACGCTACTCAAATGCTCTGCCGGGATATTGTATTCCATCTCCTGAAAGCGCACCAGGCGAGGCGTAGTAAACACGCGATGGCTATAGTCAATCTCGTCGATGTTGGCGATGGATCGCGTTGAAATACGACAGACCGTTTTGCACAAGCGAGGAACCAGGCGACAAGACTCCGAGAGCACCCAGTAGACGCCATTTTCCATCACAATTTTGTTGAAGTCGCCCCACAGGCTACTTTTACTGGCCGGGTCCGTGGTTTCATTCAGAAATTTGGCCTGCACACCATCAGTATAGGGGAACCAGAAGAACTCAAAATGGCTATTCTCCTGTTTATACTGTTCCAGGTTCGCAAGGCAGTCGCCGAGCTTCTTACGATTGCCTTGATAGTGCAGGCGTTTGGCCGGCACCACGCGCAGCGTCACTTTCGCAATAATGCCAAGCGTTCCCAGTGATACCTGCGCCGCCTTAAAGATGTCGGGATTGCGTTCAGGCGAACACTCCAACACCTCTCCTGATGCTGTCACAAGGGTGAAACCCTCAACTTGCGTTGATAGGGTGCCGAAACGCACACCGGTGCCGTGTGTACCTGTACTGATCGCACCAGAGATACTCTGTATGTCGATGTCGCCGAGATTCTCCTGGGCCACGCCATGCTCGAAAAGTGTACCACCTAGCTTCTTGAGCCTGGTTCCTCCCAGCACGGTGGCCCTGCCGGCGGTCGTGTCGACGCTTTCAACGCCCTGCATCTCATCCAGTGACATCAACACATCATCGCTCTGTACCAGCGGAGTGAAGGAGTGACCCGCGCCTACTACCCGTACGTGTCGACCATCTCGCCCGTAGTCTCTGACAAGGCGTGCCAGTTGGTCGATGTTACCGGGCTTGACAATCTGGCGCGGCATGCTCTTCACCGAACCGGACCAGTTGCTCCAGCGTTCTGTCCTATCCAATAGATGCTCCTTTTTTCAGTGGATTTCAGATAAAACACTGCCCATCACCGCGATAAGTGGTAACTTCTTCCTGGATAGCGCCATTGGCAACCAGCAGCAGGTGCGTGAAGCGTTCGCACAGTTCACCAGCTTTGCTGTGGCGCATGAACACCGGGTCACCAGGGCGTAGTGGTATCTTTCCGGTGTACCTGATAGGTGTCTGCACCTCACCCGCTCCCTCGAGTGGCACGAGCCGTGCGCCACGCGGGAGGTACGGCTGCGGCTGTTTTTCGGGGCCAACAGACCCGGAGGCAATGTATCCACCTCCAAGACACGTGTAGAGAGAACGTCGTGGATGTCGCACAATCTCGATGGCGAATCCGGCGGCAGGTTGGTAGCGAAATGCGCGGTAATAGTCGAACAGCGCTGGAGCATAGAAAGCTGATCCAACCGTGATCTCGGTCACTCCCGCCTCAGCGCCTGTTGTAACGATGCTGCCCGTTCCCCCACCATTGACAAAACGCAGCGGGAGCCCGTAGCTTTCAACAAGTTTGATGAGCGTTGCGCGCCGCTCGGCAACCTCGGCTATAGAGCGCTGCTGTAACCTTTGTATGATGCTATTCTTGATGCTGTGCCCCGGGATATTGTCACCGACCCCGGCGATCTGCGCCTCGTAGCCCATCAGACCATCAAGCCAGGTGTGTGGTGACGCCATGATCCGCTCGATAACCGGGCGCGCTTGCCTGGCAGTACGTATGGGGGAACGCCACACGCCAAAATGCAGGCCGGGGAGATCCAGGGACATATCGATTTCGAGGCACAACGGCAGGCGCACCTCGTGCTGGCTTGCGACAGCTTCGATCTGTTGCACGTGTTCGACACTATCAACCATAAGCGTAATACGCGCACCCGCCGAGGTTGCCCTTGCCACGGCAGCGATATCCAGCTTGTTCCAGGCGGGATACCCGATCAACAGATCATCGAAGCCCTGCAAGGCCAGGTAGACAGCCTCCCGGGATGAGTAGCACATAATGCCCTGAAAACAGGGATTCGATGCGAGGATGCGTCTGATCACATCAACGCTGCGCAGCGACTTGGAGGCGAGGCGAACACGCTTACCATCCGCCCGTTGTACCACCTGGCGAATATTCTGCTCAAGCAGGTCGAGATCAAGGTAAGCGAATGGCATGGGGTGGCCGGCGAAGACCTGCTTGTAATAGGCATAATCGTGCTGCTCGACCTGCGTACGAGAAGAGTTGACAGGAGATTCGTGCCTAAGAAGTCCGTTGGGTAACTTCTCTTCTGTCGCTATCTCGTGTTGCTGTTGTTCTTGCTGGTCCCGCATGGTCGTTCCTCCTTAGAATACGAATTCGACGGTCTGCCCTGGAACAACGTCTCAACGAGGGCGCAGTAGCCGTCGTACTGTTGTTTGGCCAGCCATGCAGACTCCGGGTGACGTAGGGCGTAGAGCGTGAGTTCGTACTGCATCACCTGCAACTCTGGAGCCGTCTCAACATGCCTCCAGAAAGCCTTGATGCTCTCGGCAATAGTATCGTGCAAATCACTATTTGAAGAGATCCCCGCCTGCACAACCTCCCTGGTCGTTTGCATCATCTCCTGCAACACGGCGAACAACAGGTCATCCTTACTTCCAAAATAGTAGCGCAGCGTAGCCTGGTTCACCTCGGCCTCCGCCGAGATCTTCCTCGTCGTTGTTTCTGCGATACCGTCGCGTGCAAGCACCCGAATCGTCGCCGCAATAATGTCAGCGCGCCGTTCGGCCGCAGTAGTAGTTGTTCTAGACACAAGCTCTCCCATATTGAATAAGGCTACCGTTAGAAGTTTATTCAAGCGATTGAATAAATTATACTGATGAGATGGATGAGTGTCAAGGATAAAGGTGGTTGAGGAGGGGAAACAGTTTTAGAAGTGAATAAGACGCTGTACTAAATCTTTTTCATCATCAGTCAGACGATAGGAGGCAACTTTTTTGCTATGAGATCTGTAGGTATGCTGTAAGGACATGACACAGCGCTCGATCGACATTATACTTGTATAAAGGGAAAAACAGAAAGGAAGACTTTACGATGGCAACAATATTAGTCACAGGCGGGACAGGAACGCTTGGCCGTGAAGTGGTCACTCGTTTATTGGATCAGCACCATACCACACGTATCCTGAGTCAGCAATCATCCCCCTCTGTCCCTCGAGGCGTTGAGGTGATCACTGGAGACCTTGTGTCAGGCACAGGGCTGCGTGAGGCGGTAACAGGAACGGATGCTATCATCTACTGTGCCAGCTCTCCGAAGAGTGCGCACCAGGTGGATGTCGGGGGCATGCGTTCGTTGCTGCAAGCGGCACGTGCGAGTGGGTCTCCTCATGTTGTCTATATTTCGATCGTTGGGGTCGATCGCAGCTCGTATCCCTACTACGTAGCCAAGCGTGAAACGGAGGTGATCATTGAGCAGGGGCCTCTGCACTGGACGATTGTGCACGCAACCCAGTTTCACGATTACGTGTTGAGGCTCATCCAATCATTTGGGGCTGATACGCTTCCAGTGGTTCCTGTCCCGGAGGGCTTGCATTTTCAAACCATCGACGTAGGTGAGGTGGCTGATCACCTGGTTTCGCTGATGGAACAAGGGCCGACCGGACACGGACCCGATATAGGAGGGCCACAGGTATGCTCCATCGAGGAGATGACCGAAGCATACCTGCGTATCCGGGGGAGACAGGCTACCGTTAGCTCAGAAGCGCTTCCCGGAAGTATTTATGATGTCTTCAGGTCGGGTATCAACCTTGTTCCCGATCGCACTGTTGGCGTCATCACCTGGGAAGCATTCTTGCATCGACTGTATGACCTCTAGCATAGGACAAATTAAGCCCACGTGCCGCTCTGCGCGCTGCGGAACACTGCCTCGATCGCTTTCATATTGGCGACCGCATCTTCAATTGGCGTCGGCACCTTTGTATCGTTGAGCACCGCCTGGGAAAATAGATCGCCCTGGATGGTACCTTGAACTGCGGATCGAACTCTACTATGCCGAAAACGCGCCTGGGCTCGCTGCCAAAGATAAAACGAGCCACCGAAACTGTATAGCACCCGATATCCAGCATACCACCCCCGCCGGAATCGGCTCTGTTGCGCACGTTAAGCGGATCATCGAGATAATAGGAGAAGAATGTATGGATCGTTCGCAATGTCCCGATTTTTCCTTCGCTCACCAGTTGGCGCGCTCGCTGCCATTGTGGATGAAATCGATACATGAACGCTTCCATCACCTTCAGGTGTGGGTACTGTTTGGCGACATCGGCCAGTTGTTGCGCTTCGGCAGCGGTCAGGGCGATGGGCTTTTCGCAGAGCACATGTTTACCAGCCTGCAGCGCCTTGATCGACCAGGGTACGTGCAGGTGATTTGGCAACGGATTGTAAATTGCGTCAATATCGGGATCAGCCAGCAGTTCTTCGTACGAACCATACGCCTTCGGGATGCCCAGTTGCGCTGCGGCTGCCTGAGCTTGTTCCAGATTGCGTGAAGCGATGGCAGTAAATTCACAATATACACCCTGCTGCATGGCGGGAATAACTTTAGTTGTAGCGATATTGGCCGTGCTCAGCACACCCCAGCGAACTGTTTTCATTGCACTACTCCCTTGCTGAAAGAACTACTGATGCCGACTACTATTCTTCTCATACACGTCTCCCTATCTTAGATGCTCCATTAACGCACATCCATGCATTCCCGTGCAAACAGGCGAATCGATTCCAGCTTGGTTGCGTCAACAAAACGGATGATGATTTCTTGTACTCCTGCCTCTTCATATTCCGCCAGGCGTTGTCGAATCATCGCGGGGGTGCCAACCAGCGCTTCTTGACGGAACTCGTCAAGATTGTTGCGATCCTCTGGCGTCAGTTTCGCGATGGCTGCCTCTTCTGTATCAGCGATCGCGCAATCATCTATGAGGATCGTACGCCGGATGCTGTTGTAGTCGCGTCCAAGCTCGTCACAATGACGTTTGAGAACGGCGAACTTATGCTTGATGGTGGCGATGTCTCCGCCAACGTTACAAGCGTCCCCGTATTGAGCCACCATCCTGAGTGTGACCTTTTCACCTCCTCCTCCAATCAGCAAGGGGATATGGGGCTTTTGTACCCCTTTTGGCTGGTTGATGGCTCCCCTGACCTGGTAGTATTGCCCTTCAAAGGTGGCTTCATCCTGCGTCCACATCGCCAGAATAATCTGGACTGCCTCGCGTAGACGACGCAGCCGTTCGCCTGTATCAGGATAAGGGAAGCCATAGGCGCGGTATTCGTGCTCGTACCAGCCGGCGCCGATGCCAAGGTTCAGGCGGCCATGACTCAGCGCGTCGACGGTGCTGGCCATCTTTGCCAGTAGCGCCGGGTTGCGGTAGCCGTTACACGTCACTATCTGGCCAATGCGAACGCGTTGCGTATCGCGTGCAAGGGCAGCTGTACTGATCCAGCATTCAAAGGTTATTTCCTGTGTTGGTACAGGAACCGTGTGGAAATGGTCGTAGAGCCAGATTGAGTGAAAGCCCAGCGTTTCAGCTTCGCGTGCGACTCTTGTCATGGCTTCGTAGGCCTCAGCCGGATCTGCTATGCCTACGAGGTCCATGCGCCACCCCTGGGGAACAACGATTCCGTAATCCATAGTCATGTGCAATACCTCTTTCTTATGTATCTTCTTCCCTAAGTATGCCTTAAAGGCTAGTGCATTTCAATCCTCAAGTTGACCCGGCTTGAAATATTTATCTAAAAAATGGGCAGGTGACATCTTGTTGTATACTTTATATTGCCAACGTTTTTGTGGTGAGGTTCAATCAGGGATGTTCGACTTTGAAACAATCAACCATACGCATGGGTTTTGCCTTCTTCGGTTTTGCTTTGATCGGTGCCAATGGCGGTGCAGTGGGTGTGCTACTCCCAAGCCTGGGTATCTACTATAATGTAGATAAATCAGTTCTCGGTTTCCTCTTCCTCGCCAGTTCCCTTGGCTACTTTCTAT
>VBHS01000033.1 GCA_005881295.1 Chloroflexota bacterium | reverse complement strand
AACGAAGAGACTCCTACACAAATCTGTCAAATGCGTAGAAGCCTCTTGCTTGCATTACAACCCCTCTCAGGGAGTTATTGCCACTGCCTACATTCCTGGCGTGCCCTGGTTTGCATATTTCTCAGCGTAATCCCCAATAATAGGCAACTTGAAGTACTTGCCCTGGAAGCCGTTGATCAAAAGTACGATCCAGCCTACAAATCCTACAATGCCAACGAGAGCAGCGAGCAACCCTAATCCAGGAATACCGATACCGCCAATGACATTGAGAATAATATTGATCAGCGTCAGGCCGCCAAAGAACAGGATAGACTGCATCGCGTGAAAGCGCACAAAACGATTCTGCTTCTCCACTAAGAAGAAAATCAAGCCCGTTATCCAGCCGAAAAGGTAACTCAGGCCAGCTTCAACGTTGGGCGACATTCCCATTGAGGTAGGGCCAAGGGGGCTCTGGGTGCCAGGAGGCACTCCATACGGCCCCTGCTGGTAACCACCTTGTTGATAGCCACCCTGTTGGTAGCCTCCATACTGCTGTCCACCGGGCTGCTGTCCGCCATATTGCTGCCCGCCTGGCTGTTGTCCGCCATACTGCTGTCCATAGCCCGGCTGTTGACCACTGTAGGGGTCAGTTGGCTGCGGTGGGGGTTGCTGGGGTTGTGGTGGCGGCGAATAGCCACCATATTGACTGGGTTGATTTGGGTCTTGGCCCTGGTTAGGATTCCAACTCATGTAAGTATTCCTCGTTTCTGCCTGGTATAAGACCATGTAGTAAAAAAAAACTGTTCCTTTCACTACTGGTAATACAATATCGTAGAAGCCTTAGCATCGAAATGCAGGTTCCACACTTACCTCTACTTATGTATTACGTAGTATACTCTGAAAGGTTTGTATTGTGAACTAAATTGCTCACAAATGAAATGGTAATAATACCTACCATTTTTCAACTGTATTACAAGGGGAGATATACGGGAGGCACCTCTCAATCCCCCTGGTAGGGGCCGTCTGTATCAGCTTCCTTAGCCCGTAAATTCGGGTAAGAATCGTGTGTGATATGATCGACCTGGGGAATGATTATCGTTGTTGGATTACTTTCGTCTGTATCTCCTTCAGGCTGCTCATCCACGGGAAAACCGGGACGACGTTGTGTTTGGTCACGTTTGCCCGCCACCCGTTCATCTATCTGCAATGGGCGAGGTTCAGCTAAAACTTCCCCCTTCTGGTTCTCACTTTCTGCCTCAGAATGAGACGCGCCTAGCAGTGCAATATCAATAACCTGGTCCATCGTCTCTACAAAAGTAAAACGTATGCGGCGCTGAATTTTAACTGGTATATCCGCCATATCTTTCTTATTCTCTGCCGGAACGATCAAATGGTTGATGTTTGCTTGATGAGCGGCAAGCACTTTCTCTTTCAATCCACCCACACCCAGTATACGGCCGTGCAAGGTGATTTCTCCGGTCAAAGCAATATTCTCGCGGATAGGACGCCCGGTAATTGCTGAAATCAATGCTAGCGTGATGGTGATACCTGCCGAGGGACCATCTTTGGGAATGGCATTTTCGGGTAGATGAATATGCAGGTCGCAACTTTCTTGAAAATTCGGATCAATATCCAGCATATTGGCCCGAGAGCGCACATAAGTCAGCGCGGCAACCGCCGATTCGCGCATGACATCGCCTAGCTGGCCTGTAATCAGTAAATCACCTTTGCCCACCAGCGTGACGACCTCTACGGGTAGTAAGATCCCTCCGTTCTCTGTAACAGCTAAACCCATAGCGATGCCGATCTGCGTTTTTTGCTCGGCCAGGGTGAATGTGTAACGCGGAGGGCCCAGATATTGCTCCAGGGTGTTCGTCGTCAGGCGTAGGTACGTTTTTGGCCTCTCGATGATGCGCCGGGCGGCCTTGCGACAGATAGTGGCCAGCTGGCGTTCCAGGTTGCGTACACCGGCCTCACGAGTGTAATCCGACACGATATGTTGCATGACGGACTGAGGAATCTTCACCTGTTCAGCGGTTAGCCCATGCTCGTTCAATACCTTCGGCAGGAGGTGCCGCTGCCCGATGATGACCTTCTCCTCAAACATATAGCCAGGAAGATCAATAATATCCATGCGGTCAGCAAGGGCCCGCGGTATCTGGTACTTCACATTCCCGGTGCAGATGAAGAACACCTCCGAGAGATCGTACGGAATCTCCAGGTAGTGATCGGTAAAGGTGTTATTCTGCTCCGGATCCAGCACTTCCAGCAGTGCGGCGGCCGGATCACCACGATACTCCGCAGAGAGTTTGTCGATTTCGTCGAGAAGGAAAACCGGGTTTTTGACGCCCACAGTCTTCATCGACTGGATAATACGCCCGGGCAGCGCGCCGACATAGGTGCGGCGATGTCCGCGAATCTCCGCCTCGTCATGCACACCACCAAGCGAAATGCGGGCAAACTTGCGCCCCAATGCGTTGGCTATCGAGTGCCCCAGGGATGTTTTACCGACTCCAGGGGGACCGATGAAGCAAAGAATCTGCCCTTGACTCTCACTTTTCGTATGTCCACCGCGATCGGCCAGCTGTTGTCGCAACTGGCGTACCGCCAGGAATTCAATGATGCGCTCCTTGATGCCTTCCAGCCCATAATGGTCCATGTCGAGGATACGCCGCGTCTCTTCAAGTTCAAAGTGATCCTGGGTCCGTTCGTTCCATGGAAGAGCCAGTACCCAGTCGATGTAGGAGCGTAACACAGCTACCTCGGCGGATTGCGCGGGAGTGCGCTCCAGGCGGTCGATCTATTTGCGTATCTTCGCCATAGCCTCGGCAGGCAGGTGTTTTTCGTTCACTCTTGCCCGCAGTTCCTCGACCTCGCTGGTGGTCTCCATCCCCAATTCTTCCTGGATGGCCCGCAATTGCTCGCGCAGGTAATATTCTTTCTGTGTGCGATCTACCTGCGAGCGAACACGGCTGCGAATAGTCGATTCCAGTTCAAGAATCTCGATCTCATTGCCCATGATCACGCAGATCTTCTCCAAACGCTCCAATGGATCGAACGTATCCAGCAGATCCTGCTGTTGCTGCGTATCAGTGACCAGGTGTGCCGCGAGCATATCGGAAAGGCGCGCAGCCGTCTTGATCGCCACAATGGAGTTAATATCTTCAACTGAGAAGCGGCGGTTCAATTGGGCATAATGCTCAAAGAGATTCGTGGCATGGCGCACGAGGGCATCCGCCTGGGCGCCACGCGCCTGCGGTTCCTGGGGGATATCGATAGTGACGCGCATAAAAGGTTCGAGATCGAAAAATTCCTCGATTTTGACACGGTGTAAACCACTTAACAGGACCTGCAGGCTGCCATCCTGCTGGCGATGCATCGTCGTTATTTCGACAAGGGCACCTGTATCATAGATATCTTTAGGTTGAGGATCATCTATGTCTGGATCACGCTGAGGAGCTGTGATCAAAGCGCGGTCAGGCCGCATCATCGCTTCTTCAACTGCACGTACAGACTTCTCTCGTGCAATAGCTAGCGTCATACGTGTGCGGGGGAAAACCACCATATTTTTTAACGCCACGAGAGGATACACTTCTTCAGTATCCAGGGATACTTTCTGGCGTTCCTGCTCAGTCATGAATTGCCGCCCGTTTCCTTTCCAAAGATAGGTCTAAAGCGATGCTATCAATTTCATACAAGCCAAAAAATTGATGAGTCCGCATTAAGCAGACTCATCTTCAGGATATGCAGTTGTTCGATTACTGCGCGTCTCAAGCAAAGGTTTGTGATGGGAAGTGATCACATCGCTGTTGATGATGACTTTCTTCACATCCCCGCGCGATGGAATTTCGTACATCACGTCGAGCAGCACATCCTCGATGATACTGCGCAATCCCCGCGCTCCCGTACGCTGCTTGAGCGCACCTTCCGCAGCAGCGTCAAGAGCATCATTGGTAAAGACTAATTCAACACGGTCAAGCTGCAAAAACTTCTGATACTGTTTGATTACTGCGTTCTTCGGCTCGGTCAAGATGCGGATCAGAGCCTCTTTGTTCAGGCTATCCAGCGAGACGGGGACCGGTAAGCGTCCCACGAACTCAGGAATTAAGCCGTACTTGAGGAGATCATCGGGAATGAGATGGGTTAAAATCGATTCTTCTGATTTTTCATCTTTAGAGCTGGTACCCCTGAACCCCATTGTCTTGTTGCTGCCCAGGCGCTGCTCGACGATTTTATCCAACCCTTCAAAGGCTCCACCACAGATAAAGAGGATATTGGCGGTGTTGATCTGAATGAAATCCTGGTGAGGATGCTTGCGCCCTCCCTGTGGTGGCACATTGGCGATGGTACCCTCGATAATCTTGAGCAGCGCCTGTTGCACACCTTCGCCGGAAACATCGCGGGTGATCGAAGGATTGTCTGACTTGCGCGCGATTTTATCGATCTCGTCAATATACACAATCCCTCGCTCGGCGCGCGCTACATCAAAATCCGCCGTCTGGATGAGCCGCAGCAGAATGTTCTCGACATCCTCACCGACATAGCCGGCCTCCGTTAGTGCCGTCGCATCGGCAATACAGAAAGGCACGTCCAGTACTTTGGCCAGCGTCTGCGCAAGCAACGTTTTCCCACAGCCGGTCGGGCCAATCATCAGGATATTGCTCTTCCCAAGCTCAACGTCGTCGATCTGCATACCCACGCCGATGCGCTTGTAATGATTGTATACAGCCACCGCCAGCGTCTTTTTGGCTCGCTCCTGTCCAATAACGTATTGACTCAGTTGCTCATAAATCTTCTTCGGAGCAGGTATCTTGCCCGTCTGGAGGCGTGGCTTCGTGACCGTAGCCTGCTCTTCTTCGATGATTTCACGACAGAGATCGATACACTCATCGCAGATATAGACACCACCGGGTCCTGCTATGAGCCGCTGCACCTGATCCTGGCTCTTTCCGCAAAATGAGCAACGGTATGTCATTCGCGTATTTTTCGAGTTTGCCACGTTTATTTGTTACCTTTCCCTCATACGCAGCTAGAGAGCCACATCTGATCGCTATATCTCTATTCTACAACATCAACCGCAGTGTCATTTGTTCCACGCACTTCAGCTTCGTCCGATTGACTACGTGCTTCTTCAGTCTCTGTCTTTACGGTATCCTCCGTGTTGACAGCTTCAATCTCCGTGTTTATGGCATCTTCCGCGTTGACAGTCTCCGTGCTTACATTATCTTCTACGTTGACGGTTTCACCAGCAAGGGCTGCGGCCTCCGCATTCTCCATGCTGGTTTCTCCCTCCGCGACCTCCTCTGTGGGATCAGGATCAGTCGTTAATTCTACCAGGCGAGTGATGGTTTTCTCGCGACGATAGTTGATCACTATCGCCCGGATCTGTGCCTCTGTGCGCTGTATCGGTTGACCGGCCTGCTCATAGGCGCGGAAAAACGCCTCCACTTCTTCCGGTAAAACGGTGACCTGTTCCTGGTTAGCTACCTGGTCCAGTACAAGTTCGCGCTCGACGCGCTTTTTAGCATCGGGTTCAACGTCCTTCAAGTACTCTTCCCGCGTTTTCTTCATCATCAGCAGGTATTGGTCTAGCGACATACGCTGCTGTTCCAGCACATGCGAAAGCTGGTGCAGCATCTCTTCGGCCTCTTCGTGGACAAGCAAGGGGTGCAGAGTAATCTTAGACTGCTCGATAACTGCATTGACTACTTTCTCGCGCAGATCATCACGAATACGCCGCTGCTTACTCTCGAGAATACTATCGCTGATGGCCTTGCGCAGGTCTTCCAGGTTATTATACTGACCATCGCTGACCTTGCTGGCCAGCGCATCGTCAAGTTCGGGAACCTCTTTCACCTCCACCTTGTGTAGAGTTACCTTGTAATGCCCTTCTTTTCCGGCCAGTTTCTCGTTACTGTAGTCTTCTGGCAAAACAGTAGTGAACTCTTTGCTCTCTCCCGCCTTCATACCGACAATATGCTCATCCATACCAGAGAACATGCCGGGTCGCTCCCGTGTGAGTTCAAACGGATTGTCTTTCAGGTCAGAGATGTTCTTCTCTTCAACAGTAAGTTCGAGATCAACGGTCACACGGTCATCATATTCAGCGGGACGCTCAACCTCATACCAGGTGGTCTGCCGGTTGCGCATAGACTCTAGCTCGCGCTCAACCTCTTCGGAGGTAACCTCAGCTTCTTCGCGCTCAAAATGCAGTGAGAGATAATCGCCGAGTTCAACAGGGGTAATGATTGGCACCTTCACACTGAAATGATAGGGTTGACCCATCTCAAAAACAGGGGCATCCAACTCGGGCTTCGTAATGGGGTTCAGTTCGTGCTCCTTGATAGCGTTGCGATAGGTCTCGGTAATCAGTTCATCAAGACCTTCCTGGTAGATATATTCTTTACCCAATTTGCGCTCGAGCAGAGAACGCGGTGCTTTGCCGCGGCGAAAGCCCTGCACATCAACTTTTTGTACCAACTTGCGGTACGCTTTATCTGAAGCCTTTTCCAGTTCGTCCCAGGACAATTCTACATCAAGGACAGCCTCACTGGTAGGCAATTTTTCAACCGAAACCTTCACATTTCCTCCAACAGGTAAACAGTGTAATTCTGCTAGCTATTCAGCAGGGGATGCTGGCGTCCCCGCTACATTCTTCATCATCCGCCGCCTCAGGCGGCAAGGGAAATACTATAGTATTCAAATATCCTGGAAAGCACAGAGAGGCAATCACTCACTACAATAGACCACACCCCAACAAGAGATCGCAGCCTGCAGCAGCATCCACCACCCTCAGTTTCTCACCGCAGAACACCAACTATGCTGAGTGAGTCGCATTTGCACTTACCAATGAGGACGACATGCTCTCTCCTGAAAAGACCGAGCTTGCGGTCACCCAATACTTATATAAAACTGGAGCGGGAGACGGGGATCGAACCCGCGACTTTCTCCTTGGCAAGGAGATGCTCTACCACTGAGCCACTCCCGCATAAAAGCGACCCTACAACCACCTTCACCTACCTTCACCCTATTCTCTATCAACTCAAAAACCGTGGTGGGCGGTGAGAGACTCGAACTCTCACGGTTCATCACCAACAGATCCTAAGTCTGCCCTGTCTACCAATTTCAGCAACCGCCCATAGGTCCTAACAATCATGGAAAAACACCCTACCTGAGGATAATACATCAGTAGCATAGCCCATGTCAAGGCAACTCTGGCGGCCGCGCCGTTATGGCTATACGCGCGACTGGAGCGGATTGCTCAATGCAACGGCAGGTCAAATGAAAAGGTCGTCCCCTGACCTTCGGCCGTATGGGGTTCGAGACGTAGTGCGCCTCCATGCGCTTCAATAATACTCTTAGCGATGTGCAGACCCAGGCCAGAACCTTGCCGCGAACCGGCAGCTTGCAAGCGTACATAGGGACGGAAAAGCTGGCCTATCTCTGCCGAAGGAATACTGGCGCCCTGGTTATGAACGCTGACATGCGCGCCATCCTCATCTTCCCAGGCTCGAACCGTGACGTTGGTACGCTCATCTGAGTACTTAATCGCGTTCTCCAACAGATTCCCCAGTACCTGTTCCAGGCGCCCACGATCCCACTTGCCAATAATAGGCTTCGCGGGGACATCTAATACCAGTGTGTGATACGGAGCAACGGGACGCAATTCTTCTACGACCTCTTTTGCCAGCTCCACGATATCACACGCCTCCCGCGACAAAGCAAACTGCCCTGAGTTCAGGCGGGACGAATCAAGGAGGTCATTGACAAGGCGTGTCAAACGCCGGGCCTGACCGACGATAACCCTGCTACCACGCTGAATTGTCTCCGGTCGTTGTGCCGGTCGCGCCACCATCTGCGCATAGCTGATAATGGGGGTCAGCGGACCGCGCAACTCGTGAGCAACCATCGCGATAAATTGCTCTTTACGGGCCAGTTGATCCTCCAGTAAAAAATTGGCCTTCGTCAATTCATCAACCTGGCGCTGCAGAGCTTCTATGATCTCATCCTGCGATTGCTGGCGCTGAGCTTGCATACCTTACATGTCTCCCTGTCCCCTACGTCTACCCACTATATCAGTGGCTATCATTCATAATTATACATGCAGGAATGCGAAAAAACCTGTCTTTAGGAATATTGGGGGGGGACCAAGTTCTTAATGCAATAAATCTAATTCTTCTAACTCTTCCTGGGCCCCCTCGCTCAGTTGCGACCTATCCAGCGTCGGGTCAGCATGGGCAATAAGGTGGCGCAGTCGCTCGGTAATCTCCAGGCGCATATAGAAATCATCTGTGAGCAACAACTCGCCGACCGTAGCTTCAATTTGCTTGCGCTGAAGTGTCGCAAACGCTGTCTCTGCCATAGGACATACTCCTACTTTGTGACGGTTGAAGTAGCGGTCGGCACTTTATTTTCACCGCGGGAGGTACCCGTCTTACCTGAACCAGATTCAGTCGCGGCAGGCTTACTCTCGCTGGCAGCCTTCGCTTTGCCTGCCTCCCCGCTCTTGGCCGCCTCTTCACCCTTAGCCGCGTGGCCGTTTTCGTTATTATCGGCTACATTCGAAGCATTGCGATGATCAGTTTTATAAAAACCAGAGCCTTTGAAGACAATACCGGCAGGGAAAAACACCCTGCGAATGTGCCCGCCACATTCAGGGCAGGTTTCTAAAGGATCGTCGGTCATTTTTTGCCACTGCTCAAAACGGTGGCTACACGTCTGACAGTGATATTCATAGGTCGGCATACAGCTATTACCTCTAAAAAGGCCGAACAGCCACAAAGGCCGTTCCTCCAATACAAACAATCGGGTAAGCCTGGGCCTACCCTGCTCTCAAGAATATACTAACGTAGCTTCACAATAAATGTCAATTTAACGTAGAAACTGCTAAATAGCGAATACAAAGAATAAGGTACTCACAAGGGGAGATGACATCCCTTGTGAGTGCCTGGAGTCCATCCAGATATTCTACCAGGTAGAACGCGCGGCAGTAGCAGATTTATTCCCCGCGACCAATATACTCCTTGACCTTCTCCGCGGCATCACGCGTCATGCCATCGAGTGCAGCCAGGTCCTCCACGCTGGCCGCGCCCATTGCCCGCACCGAGCCGAAATGTTTCATCAGCGCCTGCTTGCGCTTGGGGCCAATGCCTGGTATTTCGTCCAGTACGGACTTGAACGTGCGGTCGGAGCGCAGTTTGCGGTGGTAAGTAATACCAAAGCGGTGAGCTTCATCGCGGATGCGCTGCACCATATAAAGGCCCTGTGAGGAACGCGGCAGTATTATCGGGTCCGGCGAACCTGGGATAAAGATCTCCTCGTTCTCCTTGGCCAGCCCCACCGTCGGTATATCGATCTGGAGTTCCTGTAGCACCTCCATTGCCGCGCTAAGCTGGCCCTTTCCACCGTCGATAATGATTAAATCCGGCAGGGCCCAATCATGCTGGAGTTGGGCGTCCGTTGGGGTTCCATCACTGGCGGAATGATCATGTCTCTCATGTTCCCCGGAGGACTCGGTAAATTGCACGTTAGATAAGCCTCCCGCATCTACATCGACATCGGCGGAGACGGTAGTAGTGTGTTTCGCGACAGAGCGAAATCTGCGGCGCAACACTTCCTGGTGACTGGCGAAGTCATTTGGCCCCTCGACCGTCTTGATCTTAAAGCGGCGATACTCGCTGGGCTTTGGCCGGCCCGCCTCAAAGACCACCATCGCCCCTACCGAGTTCGTGCCCTGCGTATTGGAGATATCGTAACACTCGATGCGCTGTGGAGGGGCCGCGAGATTGAGCGCTTCCTGTAGTTCCTCCAGCGCCAGCTGCGTTTTCTGGCTATCGGTCAGCCACTTGATGCGCTGTTGCTCCAACACCTCGCGCGCGTTCTGCTTCACCATCTCAATCAAGCGCAGTTTGTCCCCGCGTTTGGGAGCCGTAATCGTGACCGGCCCTTTGCGTTTCTCGCGCAGCCAGGACTGTATGACAGCGCGGTCGTCCGGCTCCACCTCGACCACCAGTTCCGGTGGAATGTGTGGCGAACTTTCGTAAAACTGCTGCAGGAAGGAAGCCATCACCTCGCCGGGGCTGCTATCGCGCGTCCCCTGCAAGATAAAGAATTCGCGCCCAATCAGCTTGCCGTTGCGGAAAAAGAAGACCATGACGCAGGTCTCATCCTCGCCACTGGCGAAAGCAATCACATCCTGGTCGTCCTGTCCCTCCGTGGAAATGATGCGCTGCTTCTCCAGCACCCGCTCAACCGCCTGGATGCGGTCGCGCATGCGCGCCGCCTCCTCGAAGTTCAGGTTCTCTGCCGCCGCCTGCATCTTCTCCTGCAGGGACTTCACCACCTCGTCATGCTTCCCCTCCAGGAAGAGGATCACCTGCTTGATCACCGCGTCGTACTCTTCCCGCGTGGCATAAGCGACACAGGGAGCGATACAGCGGTGGATATAATACTGCGTGCACGGGCGCGGCAACAACTTCTGCCTCCACCCCTCGGGAGGCTCACCCTGCGCCGGTGGCGCCCACGTGCTGGCATCGTAGCGGCAGGTGCGGAAGGCAAAAAGCTTGTTCAAGAGGTCCAGCGTGGCATCGACCGCCCCCGAATTGGTATAGGGACCGAAGTAGCGGTTGCCGTCGTGGTGAAAACTACGCACGCGGTAGACCCTGGGGAAATCCTCCGTCAGTGACACCTTGATGTACGGATAGCTCTTGTCGTCGCGCATCAGCACATTATACTTTGGCCGGTACTCTTTAATATAATTGCTCTCCAGCACCAGCGCCTCGACCTCGTTCTTGACGACGACAAACTCGATATCCTCGACCTTCGCCACCATACTTCTATTCTTGGGGCTGAGATCGGTCGACTCCTGGAAATACGAGCGCACGCGGTTATATAGGGAAATCGCCTTCCCGACATACAGAATGGTCCCCTGGCCATCCTTCATAATATAAATGCCCGGTTTATGTGGCAGTGAATTAAGTACAGACTGGATTTTTTCGTTCATCCCACCATCTTCCTGCTGGCTATATGTCTATTCCCTTATATTATATCGTTTGCAGTGGGTGGGTGTCGATGTTTTTTTTCTGGTGATTCCCCAGAAGTCCGCCAGGCCACGTGAGGCTGGGTGGCTGGACGAACGCGCGCCAGAGATCCTTCGCTGCGCTCAGGATGACACAACCCCAGGCTGTCATCCTGAGCGCAGCGAAGGATCTCTGGCGGACTTATGAGGAATCACCAGTTTTTTTGATAGGCAAAGAGGACGGAAGTGAAAGAATGAATGCTTGTTAACCTCATCTCCTAAAAATGATATTGAGCAGCGTTAACCTGTTAGAAATAATGAACAATAAAATTTAGTGTTGATTCTTACGAGTGTTCATCGCATAATCTCAACAAGAAAATGGGTTTTCATCGTGTTTGCCACGAATATCATTTGTAGTGCTCATTGTATAATCTCTACCACCCCCGGAGGGTGAGATGAGTTCATCACATTCAACTGAGCACGATACCCCTATGATGAAACCTGATAGCTCTTCACCGGTTTCTTTAGTAGAACGTGGATTACGCTGCATCGAGCAGGGACACTATGCTGAAGGAGCAGATCTTTTTAAACTGGCTCGCGAACAACTTTTCACCGGCCAGGGACAACTAACTGCCGCACTCAACACATTAAACCGGGCAACCATGAGCTACCTGGATGCCCAGCGAACGCTTCTTGAAGCGAGCAAGCACCTTGCTGAGTCCGATGTTGAGCAACAGGCACAGATAGCTGCACTTAAAAAGCTATTGCCGACCCTGGTAGAAGATGTGGATGGTGCATCATACACTAGA
>VBHS01000032.1 GCA_005881295.1 Chloroflexota bacterium | reverse complement strand
TGGCAATGCAGGCTTTTACCGGAGTCGAAACGCTTGCTGTTGTCGAAGGTATGGGACCGATAGGTGAGTTTCGCTTGATTCCTGATCCAGAAACCTTCGTGATGTTGCCTTACGTGCCCAACGCAGGCAGCATGTTATGCGATATGATACGCACCGATGGTAAACCGTGGGAAGCCTGCCCGCGCTCTTTCCTGAAACGTATGATTGCACAATATGGTGAGCAAGGTATGCGCGCAGAAGCGGCTGTTGAGCATGAATTTTATTTTGCTCGTAAAGAAGGTGATAAGTACGTACCGGCCGACGATAGCCTCTGTTACAGCAGTAGAGGATTGGATGACGAGGCCGAGGTGGTAGACGCCATCCTGGCGGCATTAGAATTAGAGGGCGTTTCAATCGAGCTATTTCATACTGAGCTTGGCCCCGCGCAGCAGGAGCTCTCCATCAGGCACACGGGTATTTTACGGGCCGCAGATAACGTTTGCCTCGTGCGCGAGACAGTACGTGGCGTGGCAAGAGCCTTCAATCTTCTAGCATCATTCGCGCCGAAACCTTTCCTTGACAAGGCCGGCAGTGGCGCCCACATACACCTGAGCCTTTGGGGAGGCGAAAATAGCGAGAGCACAGGGACGAACCTGTTCTACGATGCCGGTGAACGCGGCGGACTGAGCCAACTCGGTAAATATTTTATTGGTGGTGTCTTGCGCCATATTCGCGGGCTTATGGCAATTACCTGTGGTAGCCCCAATTCCTATCGCCGTATTCTGCCTCACTACTGGAGCTCGGCCTATGAAGCATATGGTTTCGATAACCGCGAAGGCGCTATCCGCATTCCTTCACCTTTTTGGGGACGCGAGGCAGAGTCGATCAATTTAGAGATAAAATTCGCCGACCACAGCGGCAACCCTTACCTCTCTATGGGCGCTTTGATGGCAGCAGGGTTGGATGGCATCAAAAATTCCATTGATCCTGGCGAACCAGAGGAGATCGATCCTGGAAACTACAGTGACGAGGAGCGTGAAAGGCGCGGTATTCGCCGGCTGCCAACTTCACTTGACGAAGCCCTGGATGAGTTAGAGCGCGACCAGGTTCTATTCGAGGCGCTAGGGCCTTTGCTGGCCCGTTCCTACATTGCCGTTAAACGCGATGAGTCAGCATTTTTTAAAGAGAAAACCGCTGAGGAAGAGGCGCGCCAGCACTTTTATAAGTACTAGTTGAACGGTGAGCAGGGCGTGCAACGAGACCTATAAAGAGGACTGTGTTGCATGCCCTGTGCAGAAACAGAACGCAAAGACATGACAGAACAAGAGAACTATGCTTACGAGATAGAGGGTGGCTACCCGGTTATTGGAGAGATCAGGTGCCTAGGTGCGAAAAATTTTGTGATTAAGGCTATGGTAGCAGCGCTGCTGGGAAACACACCTACCACGCTGACAAATGTACCACCAATAGGGGATGTAGAGATAACAGCCGAGATGCTTACATCTATTGGCGTTACAGTGCAACGAGCTGATAACGAGGTTCTCGCTATCGATGCCTCGACGATGAACACCGCCGCAATACCAGTTCCCCACTCAGGAAGCAATCGTACCCCCATTCTTTTGTTGAGTATACTCTTGCACCACTTTGATACCGTTTCGGTTCCTGTCGTTGGTGGCTGTCAAATTGGGGCAAGATCCGTCGATTTTCACCTGGATGCCATTCGAAAATTTGGCGGCATCGTTGAAGAAACAGAGCAGGGATATATAGCTCATCGTGTAAAGCCACTGCAGGGTACACATATTCATTTACCTTATCCGAGCGTTGGCGCTACGGAAACCTGTTTGTATCTCAGTGTCCTGGCCGAGGGACGGACAGTAATCTCGAACGCGGCGATTGAGCCAGAAATCTTTGAATTGATCACGATGTTACGGGCGATGGGCGCAATCATATTTACATCACCTGGACGAGAGATTCGCATTGATGGCGTGAAGCAGATGACAGGGACGAAAATGGAAGTGTTAGGAGATCGCGTCGAGGCAGCTTCGTGGGCTTCTCTGGCCTGTGCATCGAATGGTAATGTCACCGTTCATGGTATACGGCCTGATACGCTCGGAAATTTCCTTTCCTATTTCCAAAAAGTAGGAGGTGGAGTTGAATTATTGGGTGCTGAGAGCATACGATTCTTCCGCAGGGAAGCTTTACGTCCAGCAATTATAGAGACAGATGTCTATCCTGGCTTCTCAACTGACTGGCAACAACCCTTTGCTATTCTGCTAACACAGGCGGATGGGATCTCAATCATACATGAAACGGTCTATGAGAAACGTTTTGGCTATCTCAAGGCACTTGACCGGCTGGGAGCCAGAACACAGGTTACCACTCACTGCCTGGGAGAAGCTGCATGGTTCCTGAGACGTGATGTTAAGAAGTCTTTGGAACAGATACGGAGGGCCGATAAATTGGTGGTTATACGCATCAACCTAAGCTGGGAAGTCAGGCAGGAGGCCAGGCGATCCGTAGGGGCGAGGGTGGTGGATGAGAGGTTGGGTGGACCTTTATGGTCGCCCGCGGTCGGGAGGCGATCAAGTTCCTCCAAGCTATGAGTGCAGGGGAACAGGACGCGGGCGACCATAAAGGCCCACCCCGCCGCGCCTCACCACCCTCGCCCCTACGGAAGTTGATGGGCTTTTCTTAGGTTGATGCGTATGAGGGCCGATCAATCGGCGGTGAGCGCGATAATTCGGCCCCTACGGGTTTCCTAGCAATGAGCGAATGCACCATTTAGTGGTGCATTCGGGAAATGCGTGGATAATAATCAGGGCCGATCAATCGGCAGTGTGCACGATCAATCGGCACCTACGGTTTTCCCAGCAATGAGCGAATGCTCCTCTTAGCTA
Organism: Chloroflexota bacterium; assembly: GCA_005881295.1. Classification (GTDB taxonomy): domain Bacteria; phylum Chloroflexota; class Ktedonobacteria; order Ktedonobacterales; family Ktedonobacteraceae; genus UBA11361. The sequence goes on along the minus strand of VBHS01000032.1, from coordinate 12,181 downwards.
CCTTAAGGGTTCGGAGTGCTGGATTGCACGTTCTGCTTGGCAGAAGAGGCAGCCTGCTTTGTCGTATCAGCAACATCCTGGCCTGTTTGCTTTACAGTCGAGGTAGCCTGCTGAGCCAAATTACCGAGACTACTGCTAGTCTCTTTTACCTTATTGGCGGCCTGTTGCGCATAAACCTTCAATTCACTACCGGTCTGCGAGACGCGGTCCGTTACTTGTTGGACATATTGATTTGCATCCTCTGGCAGATAGCCACGCATTTCCTGGAAGCGCTCACTTAATAGGCGGCGCATTTCATCGCCCCGCATGGGAGCTACGATCAGGCCAATACCAACACCAACAAGTACACCTTTGACAAAGCTATTCATTCTTCAACATCCTTTCCTATCTCAGTCAGTTTGGCGCCACACAGCTTGTTAGATAAGAGCTTCTGGCGCTTTTGCCGAGCTTTCAATATGGCTTACGTTAGTGATACGTATGAGCATAACAACTGGTTTCACCAAGCAGACCTTTTCAGGAAGAAGTGGAATCAAGCAGATCGAGAAGCATCTCATAGTACCTGGCAAAAGCGCAAGAGAGGCAGTATTACATCACGAACAGCTTCCTCACTCGCATTTTGTCCAAGGTATGATAGGAGCGAAACCTCATCCACGGACGGAGCTACTGCCATTGCCTGAAGAAGTTGCGTTCTCTTCTCCAGAGTGGCACGGGCGGGATGTATAAGCAGGCCTTGTTCCCCAAGGCGCATATTGTATAGTTGATCATGAAGAGATGCACTGTAACCTAAACGCCCAATCCACCCTTCAAGAGAGGGCCTCCACGCTGTTCCTTGAGGCCACAGTTGAAGTGTCTCATAGGAAACAGGCCAGCGCAACCAGGCTGCTGGCGGTACCGCCAGGGGATCAAGAAACAGTGCTTCGCGTGCGGTGGCAATAACCGCTTCTATGAATGCCTCTTGCTTTTCCCGCCGATTGTTTCCAATGATCCAGATATCCAGAATTTGGGCATGACGATATGCAGAATGGCGATGTTGCCATTCATGAATGTCAAGTGGAGCACATTGAAATTCAACCGCCCAACACGCTCCATGCTTATGCCGGATAAAGACATCTGCCACGCGGTTAGGTTCGGGCAAACGTTCCTCCAATGTGATGGCAGCTTGAGGAAATTGTACGCTCAGCCAGTGGGCCAATACACTCTTACCACGAGCGTGCCGTACGGATTCAGCTTCTGTACTCCAGGCGCATTCGCCCTTCTGGTGTGCAAAATGGAGTTGAGTGCGTTTTTCTGGTCCACCGCGTACATGTACTACGCCACGACAGTTGGGACAACGCAGTGCGCGTTCGTGCGACCAGCGTTGTAATTGATCAAGCGGGGTCTCTTCAGCTACAATTGGATGGCCATCGGGGCCGTAGGCAACTAGCATTGGTTCTGCGATCTTTGTTCAGGTGAACGAACAACTGCCGTTGTATAGTATTATATACAAAGTATGCCCGTATTGAGTTGTTGGAGACTCTTGTTGAGTCTTAAGATAAGAAGTGCGAGTGAGGATCTATGCTCGATTTAACAGGAATTCCCGTTGTAGATAACCATTGCCATCCTGTGCTGCTCAATCAACATTTGGATGGAGTACAGTTTCGCGGTTATTGCACCGAAGCCACTGATGCTATATTTGCGGAAGAGCATATTCCCAATACAGTCTACTACCTCTGGCTTCTTCGCCAGATGGCAATATTCTATGGTTGTGAACGAGACGAAGAGACTATCCTGGAAGTACGCAACAAACTTGCTACGGACGCTTTGATAGAGCACCTCTTCCGGGCTGCCAACATTGACACGTTAGTGCTTGACCCTGCCTATCCTCCCAACTCCGAATGTTATACACCTGAACGTATGGGACAGCTTGGGCGCTGTCGCGCCGTCAAGATGCTGCGACTGGAGACTCTGATGCAGCAACTCATCCTGCAATACAGTGACTTTGATGATGTTGTTGATCGCTTCTCTACAGCGGTCTCACGTGCGCGTGAAGACGGTTTCTGCGCACTCAAAAGCATTGTCGCATATAGGACCGGGCTGAACATCATGGAGTGGAGTAAAGATGAGGCCGTTGCTTCTTTCGAAGAGGCTCGCGACGAGGCAAATGGGTGGGAGCAATTCCGTATCGCGCATAAGCCACTGGTAGATTTTCTGCTACACATTGCTTTCCAGCATGCAGCCGAACTACAGCTTCCACTGCAATTTCATACTGGCTATGGAGACAGTGATACAGACATGCGCCTGGGCAATCCATTGCAGTTACGCGAGGTGTTGGAGAGGAGAGACTATCAAGGTATGCGTATAGTACTACTACATGAGAGTTACCCATATAGCCAGCTCGGTGCATACCTCGCGGCAATCTATCCACATGTCTATTTTGACCTGTCATACACCATTCCTTTTGTCGATAAGTTAGAGATGCTGGCTTTTACACGGCAGGCACTAGGCGTGGCGCCTGCCAGCAAGCTGATGTTCAGTACGGATGGCATTCATATCCCTGAAATGCACTGGGCCGGAGCTTTGCGCGGACGGAGCGTTATTGGCCAGGTGCTGGATGAAATGATAGAAGCCGATGAAATTGATGAAGAAGAGGCCTATCATCTCGCGCAGCAGATTTTACACGACACAGCATATGCTGTCTACAAGTTATAGCATTTCGGAAGGCTTGGTCATGACGGACGACAAGACAGGCTCAGCGGGAAGTTCAGCGCGTTTCCGTATAGCGGTCTCGGCGCTGATTTTTGAAGGGGGGCGAGTTCTACTGGCACATCGTCGCGATATCGACTGGTGGAATCTTCCTGGCGGAGGGATGGAGGTTGGGGAGACCGTTGAAGAAGCACTATACCGTGAAGTCTATGAAGAAACGGGATTACAAGTCGAGATTGAGCAACTGATTGGCGTCTACTCGAAACCACAAAAGCAGGAAGTGGTTTTGACGTTCCGTTGTCATGTCATAGGTGGAGTACCAAGCGAGACAGAAGAGACACGTGAATGTCGCTATTTTGCTTCCGGAGACCTGCCAGCCAATACACTACCAAAGCATCGCCAGCGTGTAGAGGACGCGCTCATCAATCAACAAAGCGCTATTCTTCGCGTACAAGGCAGTAGCACGGCAGAAGATCAACAATTGCTGAACGATTAGGGCATTGTGCTCAAGAGTTCAAGGACATCACGGGAGCGATTGCAAAGCATCCTGCAGGGCTTGCTCAACATCGTTCTTTAGACGTTCAGAAAGTTGTGCTGCCCATTCATTATTCCATGCACCACACTTCTCCAGGTATTGCTGGCACCTGATAAGCGGGTCGTCCTGAATTTGTTCACCTGAGAGTAGGTCGCCTGGCGATTGGGGGCGTATATTCAATTCCAATAAGACAGGACCAAGCCCTTCACGGGCATGCTGCAATGCTGCTTGTGTGGCCAGGTAAATTGCGACAACATCAGAGCCATCGATGGAGCGGTACTGCAGGCCAGCAGGCAACTCAGGTAAGTATGAAGAAGCATCATCCTGTTCGCAGATAAATATGGCGGGTAGCTGGTGTTGGGCAGCAAAGGTTATACCTTCAAGGAAATCTGGCTCGCCGGTAGCACCATCACCACAGTATGCGACCGTTACTGCAGAGCCTTTACGCAATTTACAGGCAAAAGCAATGCCTGCCGCGTGAAGTATCTGTGTCGAAACTGGAGCCGATGCTGCTACCATATTATGTTTAGAGTAGCCCCAATGGGCTATAGGCTGCATGAAGTTGGCCGAGTGATTGACTTGTTGTTCGGTATTCTCCTGCTGGTTTCTTCGTCCGGCCGCTGCCACTATATATGTGCGTAACACTTCATAAGGGGTCATACCAATGGTCAGCACGACACCAAGGTCACGATAATAAGGCAAAGTAAAATCTTTCCCGATCTCTATACAGAGCGCCGTGCCCACCTGTGCTGCTTCATAGCCACGACAGGTTGGAATGCAATAATGGGTTTCCCGCTGATACAATTGCCAGATACAGTTATCTACTGCTCGCGTCAACGCCATACGAGCATAGAGATCTCGCACAATAGAGAGGGAGAGAGATGGGGAGTTTATCTCCAATGGATTTTCACCAGTACCCTTCAATCTGCAAGGTTGCATTGTCCTACAAGTATTTCCTGGCTATTATAGCCTTACAGGGTGACTTCGGCAATAAGTTCAGGAAGGAGCAACCCATCTTGCATTGCGCACGTTGCAATTCATGACCATGGATTCTATAATGAACTCGCAATAGCATAAAAACATAGGCCTGGAACGTCAATGAAGACGATGAACTCGCAATAGCGTTAAGAACATAGGCCTGGAACGTCAATGAAGACAGAGGAGGCAGTAACTGTATGACGATTAATACTCGCGCTGCAGAAGCTAGTTCTACAGTGCAGTCACTGGACCACATCGCTCTCTATCGTACAATGGTCATGGCACGAGCAACCAACGATCTCCTGAAAACCCGTAAAACACAAGGTAAATTCCCTTTTTATATCGGATGCGCTGGACATGAAAGTATGGCTGCTGTAGTAACGGCGCTCGACGAAAATGACTGGCTCTCCCTCTATTACCGGGACCTGGCCGCATGGCTGCAACGTACAGGTGACATTTATGGGCCATTACGCGAAGCATACTCGCGTACAACGGGACCAATGGGCGCCGGTCGCAATATGCCCTCACACTATAGCAGTAAACGTTACCGTATATTACCCTCCTTCAGTGAAGTCGGCGCACTTGCGCCTTTCGCGGGTGGGGTTGCTTTCTCTTTGCAGCGTCACAAAAGTAAGGAAATTATTGCATTCACCGTAGGGGATGGTGGAGTAGCAACGAACGACTTCAATGTGCTTTTCCGCCAGGTTTCTGTCTACCAACTGCCGATACTGATGATTGTCGAGGATAATGGTTGGGCGATTACGACCCCTTCTCCTATTCAATGGGGCGGTAATCTCGTCGCATGGGCAACGGGAGGAGGTGTATATGCTGAAGAAGTCGATGGTACTGACGCGGTAGCAACTTATGAGGCTACTTCCCGTTTTGTTGCGCGCATTCGTTCGAGCCAGAGTCCTGTTCTCATGCACCTGCGCATGGGCCTTCTCGATGCGCATTCCAGCAGTACCGACATCAAAGCTTATCGTACAAAAGAAGAGATTGAGCTAACAACAGCAACGAAAGACCCGGTGAAAAACTATGGTAGCTGGCTCGTGAACCAGGGATACCTGCAGGAAGACGATATTGCGCGTATACGTAAAGAGGCACGTGCAGAACTGGAGCAGGCAGAAAGCCAGATATTGCGGGAGCCTGAACCTGCTGGAGACCGTGTGTTGCACCACGTCATTCAGCTGCCACAATGGCGAGAGAACACGCCTCGCGGAGCAAAACGGCAGTCAACGATGCTGAGTGCCATTAATGAAGGCCTGGTAGAACTGGCACAACGGGATCCAGATTTCTTTGTCTACGGACAGGATGTGGGCAGTCCTAAAGGCGGTGTCTTTGGCGCAACTGCCATGCTCGTCACTAAATTTCCAGAACGTGCCCTCAGCAGCCCCTTGAACGAACAGCTCATTGTCGGTATTACCGCGGGTGCGGGAATGATTGAAGGGAAGGCCCGCTGCGCTGAAATTCAATTTGTGGACTACCACCAATCGGCTGCGCAGACCTTACGCCTGGCGGCGCGTATTCAATATCAAAGCTATGGAGATTGGAGTGTTCCCCTTTTGCTGCGCACAAAATCTGGAAGTGGGGGTGGTGGCCCCATCTCAAGCAGTTCAGCAGGCGGGGGAGCATTCGGTCACTCGAACGCAGGGGAGCAGTGGTTTACGTCGATACCAGGTATGATAACAGTCTGCCCAGCCACGCCTTTCGATGCAAAAGGCCTTCTGCTCGAAGCAGCACGAGCACAGTCACCGGTAACGTTCCTGGAACGCGGACGGCTCTACCGCTCTGAACCGCCAAAGGATAGTAATGGCAACATTATTGCGGCAATGGCGGAATACTGGAATGTCCCCGATGGATACTATACATTACCACTGGGTAAGGCTCGCCGCCTACGTATTGGCGATGGGCCAACCAGTATCGCCATCATATGTTGGGGAACCATGGTATTGGAGGCTTGCACCGCGGCTGCCGACACAGTCAACCGCGTTGGTGGTGCGATAGAGGTCGTTGATCTGCGCACTCTCGCGCCTTTCGATGAAGAGGCTGTTGTGGCAGCGGTGCGTGAAGCAAACCGGGTGATCGTGGTGACCGAGGAGAGCGATCTGACCAGTTTCGGGCGCCACATTCATTCATGGATCGTGCAGAATTGCTTCTATGACCTGGATGGAACGCCAGCCTTTATTGGTGCGCTCCCGGCGCCCGCGGCTCCCTACAATGGGCCTGAAGAAATTGTTTTCTTTCCAACGGCAAGGACAATCGAGGAAAAAATTGAGGAGTTGCTGGCAGAGTAAAGTATACCAAGCGACATCTAAAAAAAGGAAGCATCTCAAGTTAAACTAAAAGCTCGAGATTCTTCCCGTTTTTTATGCGGATATGAGATCAAACTCCCAAAGTCCCACGACAGAAACCTGCTTAATACACGCTCATTTGAAGCGCATTGCTTGCGCTGTCTCACAGCAGTACCAGGTCTCGACTATTGTACGGGCATTATGATATACTTGCCAGCGGTCTCAAAGCTGAAATACCTTATTTATTCAATTGAAAGTGTATATGAACACCAACTATGATACGGTTGCTGAAGATTCCTTGCTAAAAACCAAGAAAAAGAGGCAGTTTCTTCCACAAACCGACGCAGCAAAGGACTCGCGTAGAGCCTCTCTTCCATGGATTGAGGGCGTTATTTTGTCCGTGTTGTTAATTGCTGCGCTTGTGCCGCGTATTATGCTGGCCCATCAGCTTGACCTGGTTACGGATGAAATAATCTATATTATGGGAGGGAAAGGCTATTTTCCTCTTCTACTCCATCTTCGTTTCAGGTCGAATCTATGGTTATTCAACTATGAACATCCCCCCGTTGTAAAACTACTGATCGGCCTTTCCATATTTCTCAATGCCCACCTTGGCAGGATGTTGAGCGAACTCTTCGCTGCTCGTGTTCCCAGCATTCTCAGTGGTACAATTTTGATAGTAGCCATCTACTGGCTGGGGCGTGCACCTTTTGGTCGCCTGGTTGCCCTACTTGCAGCACTCTGTCTCGCGCTCAGTCCCTGGCTGGTGTATTTCAGTGCGCTGGCTTATCTTGATATGACGATGACAGCACTGATCACCATAGCTTACCTTACACTTTGGCCTGCAATCCGGCAACCACGATTATACCTGCTTTCAGCGTTGCTGATGGGCCTGGGAATTGCCAGCAAATACACAGCGATCCTCGCCTTACCCGGCATGATCTTTTTTACAGCGTACTATTTTATCGCGATCCGTCCCAGGTTGAATATCAAGCAGCGACCATCAGTCCCATGGAGATGGTGGTTAACCGCTCTCTTGTTGATACCTGTAACTTTCTTCATCGCTGACCCAGCTATCTGGCAACAACCATACAGTCTCCTGCTGCAAAGTGTGCTCTTTGAGTGGCATCATTCAATAACAGGACACCTGACATTTCTCGCAGGTCAATACGGAGAGCACGTTCCTCGCTGGGCTGTACTCTACATCATCTTTGCCAAGCTCAGTATCTTTGTCACCCTCCCCGCGGTATTTTTTCTCGTGTACTCAGTGATACAACTGGTGCGTTTCCACTTGAAGAGAGCGAAGCTATCGATCACAGAAGTAACCAGCATCGCCTATCTCTGTATCTGGCTCGTCTCACTTGTGAGTATGTTTAGCCTTCTGAACATAGTAGTTGGCACACATTATCACTTACCCCTGGCTCCTCCTGTTGCGTTAGCAGGCGCTTATGGCATAGTCGCGCTTGTACGATTTATCTCTAAGGCATTTCAGGTTAGCCACGTGAATACTGAAAGCCACATAGATAAAGAAACAGCAGCTGGAGGCCCCGAAACGAACGGTAGGCAGCGCATCAAATTTCGCTCTGTAGTTGTACCGGCAGTTCTCTTTGTGCTCTTTGCAGGGCCGCATCTCCTTGGCTTGTTGACCAACTATGCAGCGGAAGGGTATACCAGCGAAATTTTCAACGGTGAGAATTCAGTGTTGCAAGTAGCTTATCCAGGCTATCGAGAAGCAGCTTTGTGGCTGATAGCACATACTCGTTCGTCTGGAAGGGTAGGAATTGTCGCGCTGCCGGGTACCCTCAACCATGGGGATTACAATTCATCCTGGTATAGTTACAATCGTGGTATTCAAGGGAGGCTTACATATAGCGAAGTGCAACCAACCAGCGCCGGTTTTCCGTTTGATTACCTGATGTGGCCAATGCACTTAATACAACGCGGATATACAATTCCAGCAGCATGGCGTTTACATGTCGTGCATGTGATTATGGGTGGAAATACTATTTACTGTTTTATCCTGGCAAAAACTCCTGCAACAACGACTTGATGGAGGCATCTTAATTAGATCATGAGTACTGAATCTGCTGGCTCTTTTGTCGATGCTTCGGCGGTACCAATACAACAAAAAAATCCAAAACGTGAACGGAGAGTACCCCTTGAAAAGGGGGCACCTGCTAAACTGGATCAGAGATGGGACTGGCACGATGTGCTCTACCTACTTATTTTAGTGGGATTGGTCGTGGCTATGGCTATCCGCTATACGCCTAATTTCACAGGTGAAGTTGCCGGGGAATGGTGGGATCCACTGCTGAATATATGGACAATGTCCTGGGATACAACGACATTACTACATGCACCCACACATTTGTGGCAAGCACAATTGCTCTACCCCAATAACCTTTCATTAACTTTTTCTGAAAATCTACTGGGTGAGACGCTTCTTTATGCGCCTTTCTATCTTGCTACTCATAACCCTGTGCTCGCCTATAACATCACATTCTATCTAACTTTTGTGCTGTGCGGCATCAATATGTATATAATGGCGCGCCACTACATTGGCAAGCCATTTGCATCATTCGTGGCAGCGTTGATATACGCGTTTGCGCCCTATCGAATAGGGCAGATCGATCATATCCATATCGTCGCCGGGGAATGGATGCCTCTAGCATTTCTATACCTTGATCTCGCACTTGAACGAGGACGCTGGCGTCACTGGATTCTCTTTGCCCTGTTTTACCTCCTTCAATTATTGAGCAGTGTGTATTATGGTATCTTTCTTAGCTACGCCTTACTTACATTTGTTCTTTTCCGTTATGCTAAACCATTTGTGACACAATTGCGTTCGACTGATAAACGCTCGTATCTCAAATATCTCTTTTTTCGTGGAGTGAGACCTGCTCTTGTTTTTGCTATCATGTTCGTCTTTCTTGGAATTCTCATGGCACCGTATCTTGCATCCCTACATAGTGGTTTCTCACGTTCACTAGACCAGACTGCGGGTTACTCGGCTTTTTTGCGCGATTTTGGCTTCGCAGATCCTTTTAACTGGTTATATGGCATCAGCTATTACAACGGGGTTTTACTTCCATATGACAGTGAGCACTACTTATTCCTGGGATTGACAACTCTGGCACTAGGGATACTCGGCGTAATACTTGTCCTGCGATTTAAGCTCATCATGTTGCGTCCTTATATGTGGACTGGACTGATCGTATTACTCTTTGCCTTTGGACCATTTCTGCAATACTCTACACCTAGCGGGGCACCGTTTGTTGCTGCCGCCTCGAGGTTCCTTGGGCTAGTGGCTTTACCGCCCAATCCACCTCATATCCCAATGCCGTGGCTGCTCGCCTACTTTATACTACCAGGTTTCTCAGGTCTGCGCGTCCCTGCCCGGCTGGTCGGAGTATTATTGATTATCCTCGCGCTTATGGCAGCCCAAGCGGTAGCCTGGCTGCAGACCATCAGTAGCGGAAATGCCACGGAACGAAGAGACGAGCCCCCAAATCTCTTCAACAAACATTTCCTTGATTCTACTACATTCTCTTTCTTGAGAGGCATTGTGATCCGGTGTCTCCTGATTGCGATTCCCCTCACTCTGCTACTGGAAGCGGCTCCAGCTTATTTGCCAGTTACCATGATACCAACGGGGAACGCGATTCCTGCCGTCTATCAATGGCTTGCAGTGCATGGAGATCAGCAACCTATTGTTGAGTTACCCATGGCCTCGGTCGATAGAAATTTTGAAACAAAGCAGGAAGCGTGGTATGACTACTATGCAACCTACCACTCCCATCCCATCGCGAATGGATGGAGTGGCTACCGACCACCCTTAACTGCCAATATGGCATTTACGCTTTTGAACTTTCCATCAGAAGCTAGCTTGACTCTCTTGAAAAAATATCATATCTATTATGTCGTGCTTCATCTTCAATTCTATAACACGACTATAGCACATACCCTCGTGGCACAAATGGAGTCAAACCCTGACTTACGTCGTGTTGCGGAGTTCGGCTATGATTCAGTTTGGCAGGTGATATAAGCTATGAAACGTGCTCCTGTTCGAGACATTATCTGGTTATTCGTCGCTACGCGGCTGATATTGGTGATGGTGACTTATGTTGGCTATATCCTGCTTACAGCACCTAAATATTCGAGTAACCCGGTTGATATCGTAGGAATATTAGCATCCTGGAATCACTGGGATGCGGCAAACTATGTGCGAATCGCTCAATTTGGCTATCAAACACCGTATGATGTCGCGTTCTTTCCCCTGTTCCCCCTGCTTATTACGGCATTCGCACATATATTAGGCAGTTGGAGCTATCTGCTCGTTGGCACCATTATCAGTAATGCAGCATTGCTCGGAGCGCTTTTCGTGATCTACCAGCTTGCCGTGGAGGCAGGAGGAGAGCAGGTCGCGCAACGCACATTGCTCTATCTCTGTATATTTCCGACCGCCTTCTACTTTTTCGCACCTTATAATGAGTCGTTGTTTCTTTTACTGACAGCAAGTACATTTCTCGCTATGCGACAGCAACGCTGGTGGCTAGCAGGTCTGCTCGGTTTGCTGGCTGCATTGACGCGGTCAGCGGGCATCCTACTGGTCATCCCATATATGGTCGAGCTCTGGACGACGCGTGAAAGCATCACTGCCTCCCGGCAGAATATGCTGTTCAGAGTCTTACCAATTTTGCTCATACCACTGGGAACAGCTCTTTATGCCATCTATTGCTGGCATATTTCGGGTAATCCACTTGATTTTATCGCGGTACAAAGTCATTGGGGGCGCCATACAACGTGGCCCTGGCAAGGAATCTGGCAGTCACTCACCGAAATATTCTGGTACCAACCTTTTGGTTCGTTTAATGAAGTACACAATCTCCTTGATTTGAGCGCAACGCTGGCCTTTATCGCCCTGGCAATAGTGGGGAAAAACAAGTTACGAGCAAGTTATAGTTTCTGGATGGGTTTAGCACTCCTCTATATGATACTCAGCCCAGCTACTGTAGCGCTCGACCCGCTTGAGTCAAATCAGCGTTTCGTGCTGGAGATGTTTCCTGCTTTTATTACATTATCAATGCTTGGTATCAAGCATCCGCGCCTACATCAGGCAATTATGCTGGCATTTCCAACCTTACTCGCCACGCTGAGTATTCTTTTTATCATGAATCGCTGGATGGTTTAGGAGAAGGTGCTGATGGGTAAAAAAATGGAAGAAACAGCGCGATTACCAGATCGGCCACTTGAGCCGGTAGCCACCAGGCAGCAAGTAGCGCCTGCACGGGCCAGGGCTTTGATAGGTGGGGCGATTGCATATTTGCTCTGTATCTTCGTCAGTATCACTCCGCTACTACACCTGGCTGGTAAGTCATTCCTGTTATCAATACCGACTAACCCGTTGCTCCTGCTATGGGGAGCGTGGCTGCCATATGATCTACATGTGCAACCAATGCACCGCGCTTCGATGATCATTACGAACGATATCGAATTCTCACTGCTCCTGGTATTAGAGTTTGGTATCTATACTTTCTGTGCCTTCTTTGTCTACCGGCTAGCGGAACAAGGTGATTATAAACGCATCATAGGAGTGATCATTTTCGGAGCAATAGTGTTTGGGTTCATCCATGTACTCACCCCAGCGATGCTTTCACGTGATATATTTGTTTATGCAGGCTATGGCCATACGATT